>JAZLIS010000088.1:0-3370 GCA_045617505.1 Bacteroidales bacterium
GGATATGAAGGGCAGGAGCAAAGACAGGATGCCAAGTCCGGAGATTGACATCTATGACATAATACCGAGGATTCACCTCGACCCGGCCCGGATGACAAAGGCCCCACCTCCCGAACAGGAAAAACCCCGTTCGGTGAGCGAACATTACGTCGATATGGACGAAGCCCTTGAAATAGGAAATATTATTAATCAGCATAAGTGATGAAGAAATGTGAAGTGAGATATGCTGCGTTGGGATTGGCGTTTTCCGCCATATCCACAAATGTCCTGGCACAAGACGCGATATCTTTTTTGAACGAAGCCAACACGCAGATTAGGTCTGCCGGCTCGATTTTGTACCAGGTGGTGATGGGGGTTCTCTGCCTCGTCGCAATTGTATCACTGATAATGGTGGCCATCAGGATGTACAGCGCCGACCGCGAAGGAGCAAACAAGGCTCTGGGATGGTGCGGCGGTATGGTCTTCTGCATCATTATGGCCCTCGTTCTCAAAAATTTTATGGGAATATGAAAGTCAGAATCTACAGGAACCTCGACAGGCCCTTTGCGCTGTTCGGCATCAAGGGCAAGTTCATCGGCGTGGCCGGTGCGCTTGCGGTGCTGTGCATAATAGTGTCCATCATCATCGGAACCATTGCCGGGACTTTCATCGGCATAGCGTTCTGTGCCGTGGCCCTGGTGCTCGGATACCTGCTGGTGTCGGAACTTCAGGTGCATCTCGGAGGCAAGACCGTTGACCGGAGAATGGCCGCTATGGGTATGCCCAGGTTCGTAATCGTCAATTCAAAGGTATGGAAACGGTAGATTTACGCAAGTGTTTCCCCATAATAAACGGAGGGGACGGAGTGATATTGTCCAAGAGGGGTGATATCACAGTGGGATGGGAGCTGGAGCTGCCTCCGGCTTTCAGGTGCAACGAGGAGAAGTATGATTCTCTGGTAGCGACTCTGCGCAGCGCAGTGACGCTGCTTCCGGACTGGAGCATAGTGCATAAACAGGACGTGTTTATGCGGAAGCGCTACAGGAAGGAGGATATGTGTGACTTTTTATCACAGTCGTATGAGAGGCATTTCGACGGACGGAGCTATCTGGACCACAGATGCCGGATATTTGTGACGTTCTCGAACAAGAAGGCAATTCACGGAGGGTCAAGCGGGCTTCTCGGACTGGCGGAGACCGGACTTCCGAAACCGGATGCCATAGGCCGCTGCCTCGGTGCTGCCGACCAATTCGAAGCTATTGTAAGGTCAAATGAGCTGCTTGCGCTGCACAGGCTTTCGGATGAGGAGATATTCGGGACGGAGTCCGTTCCCGGAATAGTCCAGGACTATCTGAACTTCACCGATGAAGGTGCGGATGAGTTGTCGGATCTGCAACTTGCGAATGACAAGCTGCGTACCGGCGACAAGTTCATCAGCTGCCACCTGATTTCAGACCTTGACCAGCTGCCGGGAGAGATTGCCTCCTGCAGGAGAGTAGCGGCCCTGAGCACGGAAAATTCCGCTGTAAACCTGTCGTATTTCAATGAAATCGGTCAGGGTCTGGATTGTGAGCACGTGGTGAACCAGTTCATACTGAAAGAGCCACTGAAGGACATCCACGGAGAGCTGGACAGCAAGCGGAAAAGGATGACCTCAATGTCGACCAAGTCCGCCGAAACCCGGGTCTATGCCGAGGAGATTCAGGAGTATCTGGAAGAGGCAGCGACAAAGCAGATGTACACGGTCAGGGCCCATATCAACGTGATGGCCGCAGGGACGGAAGCCGCCATCGATGCAGTGAAGGACAAAGTTACTTCGGCCATATCGAAGATGGGGCTGACACCGGTGCACGACATTCACGACGTGCCGATTCAGTTCTGGGCTTCCATCCCTGGAAACGAGGCAGGCCTGAACTATCACGAGTATATGACTCTGGAACTTAGCGGGGCCCTGTGTATGTGGCTCTATGACGGATTCGACAAAGGGATTGCCGACGGAGTCTTGAAGATGAGTGACCGCCAGAGGTTGGTTCCGCAGCGTTTCGACATTCAGGAAAAGGCAATGGACGAAGGCCTGATTGAGAACTTCAACGTGTTTCTGCTCGGCCCGTCCGGCTCCGGAAAGTCCTTCTTTATGAACAAATACCTGCACAGCTGCTACGAGGCGGCGCAGCAGTGCTTCCTCATTGACGTTGGCGATTCCTATAGGGCCCTTTGTCATATCATACGCGAGGAGAGCGGAGGCCGGGACGGAGCCTATTACAGCTTCGAGAAAGGTAAGCCGATTTCGTTCAACCCGTTCAGGAACGTGAAGCGTTTCTCGTCGGGAGACGGCGAAGCCCTCGACTTCCTTTTCACCCTGATGTGTGTGCTCTGGAAGAATGGAGAGGAAAGTATCCCTGCATCTTCGATGAAGTATATCAAGGATTCCGTGACCGGATTTCTCCAGTCTTGGAAAAAGAAGACAGACCCGGTGTTCAATGACTACTACAAGTATGTACAGGGCACATTCAAGAAGAAGCTGAAAGAGGAAAAGGTCGAGAAGGAATACTTCGACATCGAGAGCTACCTGATATCTTTGGAGCAGTTCGCCGGTGATGGGACATACGGATATCTGCTTAACTCCAGCGAGAGCATCGACATCCTGAACAACCGCTTCGTGGTGTTCGAGATTGACCATATCAAAGGAGACAAGGTAATCTATCCTATCACAACCCTGGTCATAATGGATGCATTTATGGAGAAGATGTCCAGCAACTCGGACTTCAAGGTGATGGTCATAGAGGAGGCGTGGAAGGCCATTATGGGAACCCAGATGGCGAACTATATGCTGGAACTCTGGAAGACCGCCAGAAAGCACCGCACATCCGCAGTGGTCGTGACTCAGGAACTAAAGGATATCACCAGCAGCCCGATTATCAAGGACACAATCGTCGAGAACTCCGCCGTCAAGATACTTCTGGACCAGACAAAATACATCAACAAGTTCGAAGTCCTGGCAGAGCAACTGTCGATGACCGAGGACGACAAAGCAATGGTACTGTCGCTGAACAGGTATCACGTAGAAGGCGCTTCCGGACGCGAGGTATTCTTCAATCTAGGTAACAAGAAGAGCTTCGTTATGAGGCTTGAAGTAAGCCCGGAGGAATGTGTCGCATTCTCATCCAAAAAGCAGGACAAGGAGCGTCTGGCCGCTCAGGTTGAGAAGACCGGAGGTAATTATATCGAGGCAATCAAAAACATCGTGGGCTATGGGAAAGATTAGAAACTTAGCCAAAATGGCCATAATTTTAGCCATTTTGGCCGGATTTCCTGTCAAGGCATCCGCACAGTTCGCCACCATCGACGCCTCCAACCTTGCGCAGAATATCCTTTCTTTCGTGCAGGATGG
>JAZLIS010000089.1:0-3080 GCA_045617505.1 Bacteroidales bacterium
CTGCTATGGCTTTTGCTTTCTACGGCAAAACGGGGTTCAGATAGTTCATAGCTTGTCTGTGACAAGTTCTTCAGATTGAACACGAAGTAATAAACGTCATTCTCGATGAAGATGTTTTTGCAGATGCACTCGATGTCGTAACGATGTACTCCTACGTGGTAGAAATCCTGCTTTGCGTATTTCAAGTCTTCTATATCAAAAGGATTCATATTTTGTGCAGATGACCCTTCGGCTGATATGCCGTCTTTGCTTTCGGCAAAATAGTCTTCCACCACACTGTTCGGGCGGACGTTCCGTCTATCAATAATCAGGTTTGCTGGATATTCATCATAGACAATTATGAACGAATGCATATCGCCGTCTGCTTCCAGACAGGACATTGAAGTACAAAAATCGAATGGCTCCCTTGCCTTGACGGCAACTATTTCCTTACTGCCATCAACAATCTTGGCGGCGAGAACATGATTTGATAAATCCACATACTTGATATCCGAATCGAAACGAATATGAGTGGTATTCTTATCGGACAAGTGGATTGTATCCTTTTGTACGATGGTTGCAGCCGGTTTCCTCCCGATGCTGTCATCAGTCCAGGGAATAATTCTTTCACCTGCAATAAGGTTCACGCAGAGTGCCGTCAAAAGTACGAGGGCGGCAATGAGATTAAGGGTAAAATTTGTCTTCATTTTTTGTAATAAATCGTTCTTTGTTGTTTCCAGGTCTATACGGTATTTGCGTAATTCATTGTGTGCCTTTGATAAGTCAGAAAGGATTTTTGACATTGCCTTCCCATTATCCTTCAGGTATGCAGCCGTTTCCCTAACATTGTTATCAAACTCCTTCAGTGATAAAATATCACCCCGGTATCTGTCAATTTTAATATCCAGACTCTGAAGTTGTTCTGTTAGTTCGGCCAAAGTAATTGCGGCATTGAGGTCACCCTCCATAAATTCGGTAATAGGGTTTTTGCCGGTATTTTCGGCCCTATCCTGATCTTTCTTTTTCATCGTTTTTCAATTTTTACAAGGTAGAATTCATAGCCGGAGTTGATTGTTACGGTGTTTTCTCCGGAGGCGGTGCGGGCTATGGTTGCACCGGTGCGGATGACAGTGTTGGCGATATTGCCTACGAGTCCGCCGAGGGATGATCCGGCTGTGGTGATTAGGTCGTTGGTTGCTGTCTTTGCTGCTTTGGAGGCTTCGGGGCAGTAGATTCCGGCAAGGCCGTCCGAGTCGTAGGCTTCAAGTTGGAGAGGGATGATCTTGCCGTTCATTTCAAGGCTTCTGATGGTGAGGCGCAGTCTGTCGTCTATCTTGCAGATTGCCTGGAGATGGGTGTTGACAGGGATGCGGATTCCGTCCTGCTTGTATTCTTCTAGGAGTCTTACGGCTACTCTCTGGCCGTTCTTTATTTTTTCATCCCGGATGAACATACAGCGGAATGGTCTCTTTACATCATCTGCATATCGTACGGCCATATCGATCTGCTCGTCATCCAGCGATGAGATGACTCCGTCAGAAGATGAAAAAGAAAAATCGAGAGGCTCCGCCTCTGCGGTCTGCCCGGCCGCAGTGCGGCCATCGACGTCAGAGCCCGATGCAGCGCCGTTCTGTTCGGTCAGCACGTCGCGGACCATTTCAGCACGGCGGCGATCGTATTCGAGCTTTTCTTCGGGAGTCATCGAGGAGATGCTGCGGACGGAGGAACCGGCACCGCGGGAAGCTGAACCACCTGCAGCACTGCCGGAACTGGAGGTGGAAGCATCGGAGGGAGGGCCGCCGAGGTAACGGGTGACAGCATCGCTGCCGGAAGCCTGCCCAAAGGATGAAGCCCCGTCACCGGACGCACCAGCAGCCCCGGAAGAGCCGGAACCGCCTGCCGAGGATGCGTCGTCGGAGACCAGGGATATGTCCTCACCTGCGGGTGCGAGGGTCTCGAAGTAGCCGTCAAGGGCGGAACGCTTGCGTTGGACTGAGCCGGTCTGGTAGGCTTCGCTCTTGCTTTCCATTATCTTCTGGGATTCCCCGGAGGGGACGGACTGGGAAACGGATGCCGGCTGGCCACTGCTCTGCCCTGACGGGGATTTGCCGAGCCCGAAAATGAAGTATCCCATAGCGATTACAAGAAGTATCACTATGCCTCCGAAGCCGGCAATGTATTTGATTTTGCGTTTGTCTATCTGTGCCATAATATCATTGCATTAGGTTGTAGGTTCTGACGAAAAAGTAAATTGCACCGGCGACAAAGGCCAGGGTGGATACGAAGAATATCACACGCACCCACGGGGAGTCGTTCTTGAGTTTCATCGCTTCCTGGTTTCTTTGAGGTCATTTTCCAGTACCCGGAATTTCTCTATCATCAGGCCGTGGGGATTGACGTCGGAACGCGCTGCATCCACAAGCTGGCAGCTGGAGACAAAGGAGTACTCACTGATTGTGCTTTCCCTGACCACATACTGCCGGGCATAGGTCTTGACCTGATAGGGGTATCCGTTGCCTTGGAACACCACAGAGTCCACCAGCATCTGCTGGGAGATATTGGCCGACACGAGCCGGGAGTAATATCCCTTTTCGGCCAGGTCCTGCGAATAGTCGTAAGCCGAACGGTCGGCAAGGTTGAAGGCCCGGTCGAGATTCTCCGTGATGGTCTGCTTCTGCGGCGAGAGGGTGAACATCAGTTCGTGGAAACGGGTGACGTGGTCACGGATTTCGATGTCCTTGCTCATAATCGCGTCAGTCTGCAGGGCCAGAAGCAAGGACTTTCGCTGGTCCAGAACGTAAATCTTGTGACGCTGCTGCTCGGCGTAGTTGAACGCCATCACGCCCACAACGAGGGCGAACACGAAGGATGCAACCACGCTCACTATCGAGAGGCTGCGCATCCTTGAAAAGGACTTTTCAATGTCCCGAGTCATTTTTAAGAGTTTCATAATATATTAGATTTTACCTTTACCGAATATTCTGGAGGCTTTCTGAGCCACCGAAGCAGTCTGGCCGACAATATCGCTGGCGCCTCCGCCCGAGATAATCCACGAGCACAGTGTCGGAACGGACAGAATCATTGCTATTGTTGCGAAGTCG
>JAZLIS010000090.1:0-2716 GCA_045617505.1 Bacteroidales bacterium
AAATTCGTTGACCGTGCTTACATATATGACAACAGCAAAGAAGACCATCTGCCGGAACTGTTATATCGCACAACCTCAGGCACTCTCGCGAAACAATATATCAAAGATATGCCACATTGGGCTGGAGTTCTGAAGCCGGAACAGTTGCGCAAAACGCGAGTGACTCGCGTGACGCGCAAACCAAGAAAACAGAATTAACAAGTTAACATTTTAACAGTAACTTTGCAGATTAACCAACAGAATACGCTATGAGCGAACTGAAAAGAAACCAAATCGGAGTCCTTGTGGCACTCATCAACGAGTTTGCCAGACGGTTCTCAATTACCGACAAGCAATCCTTCGAATACATCTCCCGCTACGGAGGCATAGAGATGTATCTCGAGCACTACAACATACTCCACACCCTCAGCTTTGCCGATATGGTCGAGGGGATGGCCTCATACTGCAAACGTCAAGGCGGCACACTGACAATATGATACTCTACCACGGCTCCAACGTACCCATAGGGACAATCGACCTATCCCTCTCCAAACCGAACAAAGACTTCGGGAGAGCATTCTACCTGTCCGACACCCACGCACAGGCAATGGAGATGGCCCAAGCCAAATGCATTCAGTTTGGCGGCACTCCTTGCGTAACCGCATTCGAAGTGGACGAGGTGCAGATGACTCAACTCAACCGCAAGATATTCAATGAGTACTGCGGAGAATGGGCAAGATTCGTCTATGACAACAGAGATGAACGTCAGAACTTCACCCACCCATACGACATAGTCTTCGGTCCCATAGCAGATGACTACATTGGCAAGCAAATGCGTAAATTCCGTTTTCAGAACATAAGCTTCGAGCAATTCCTCGAAGAACTAAAATACCCACCGGGCATAACCTTCCAATATGCCTTCTGTACCTCCGACGCCGTAAAATTACTTCATAAGATATGACAGTCAGAAACGAAGAATTCGAACTGATGGTCGAAGATATGACCTCCGACCTCATAAGCCTTGTAATGGAACGCGAAGGCCTCTCTATGCCCGAAGCCTTCAACAAGGTATATACATCACCTATTTACGATGCACTCCGCAACCCCGACTCCCGACTCTACTTCCAAAGTCCAGGATACGTTTACAGCTGCATCAACCAAATTGACGAAACAAAGTGAACCCCTTGCACAACCCGCCAGTCACTCACGTGGCGTGCAACCCCGATTTTAACCGTGTGAAGTTCGAGGCGGTTTAACCGAAGCAAAGAAATATAGAAAATGATTGAAATTTGCAACAAGGAGAGAGCCATCAAGGTCAAGGAGCTGATTGAAGTACTGCAGAAGTGTGATCCCGAGGCAGAACTCGTATCCACCATCTGGAACGGCTGGACAAACACCTATTGCGCCATCGACTGTGTGCAGCGTTTCACATATGACGAGCTTTCCAACGACTTTTTCGGCACTCCCGGGCAGACCGACCATAAAGTATTCTGCTCACAAGCTCAGAATATCGTACTTCTCTGCAGCCTCTTCGAATACGACAAAACACTTGTCCGCGATGTCCACGAGAACCTTAAAGAGAGGCAGAATTATTGGGAAAAAGAACAATAAATCCGAAAGAACAAGGTAAGCGAGCCAATGTGCCCCCTACCTTTCTAGGAAAATAACAACCTTTATCCAAAGAAGATATTATGGAGAACAAAATTCAATTATTTGAGGGCGTGAAAGTACGCTATGCTTGGGATGCGGAGAGTGAGGAATGGATGTTCTCCGCTGCGGATGTCTGTAATGTATTGGCTGAGTCCGCCAGCAAGGACCCTACGGCCTACTGGAGGAAGTTGAAACAGAGGCTTTTGAAGGAAGGCAGTGAAGTCGTGACAAATTGTCACGAGTTGAAAATGAAAGCGTCCAATGGGAAACTTTATCAGACCGACTGCTTCACCACGGCCGACACGCTACGGCTTATCCAGTCCATCCCATCTCCCAAGGCAGAGCCGTTCAAGATGTGGCTTGCGCAGGTGGGAAGTGAGCGTCTTGACGAGATAGCCGATCCGGAGAAGGCGATTCTCAGGGGTGCGGATTATTATCGCGCCAAAGGCTATCCCGAAGCTTGGATCAACCAGCGACTCCAGACCATAGAGATGCGCAAGGAGTTGACGGACGAGTGGAAAGCCCGCGGAATCACCAAAGAAAAGGAATACGCAATCCTGACAAACGATATGACACGCGCCTGGAGCGGAATGTCCGTTCAAGAATACAAACAGATGAAGGGGCTGAAGAAGGAGAGCCTGCGCGACAATATGACCAATCTGGAACTGGTGCTCAATATGCTGGCAGAAGTCACCACTACATCCATATCGAAAGCCCGCCAGCCGGAAACATTCAGTCAGAGCCGCAACATAGCGAAGGAGGGAGGCTCCGTTGCCAAAAACGCCCGCGAAGACATCGAATCCCGACTCGGCCACTCCATCCTTTCCGAATCCAACGCCTCCGACAAGAAGGCCCTGGACATCAAAGCCGAACTCGCCGAATAAACCAACCCCTTGCGCAAAACGCGAGGCATCAACAGTTTTCGAATTCCAAAGAGTAACAAGACTTAATCGATAATAAATGTCAATACAAGAATTGCAATCATATCGGCTTTCTTCAATGGAAGAGCCTACAGATGAGATGCTTCATGCCATTATGGAGCAGGTGGCCGAATCTGCACGCCAATCGAGCGAGAATGTTCGCAATG
>JAZLIS010000091.1:0-13863 GCA_045617505.1 Bacteroidales bacterium
AGCATCAACAGCAGCTATTTCAGCCTCTGTTTTTCTTGTCTCGAGGTCCATCTGAAGCCTAGCATCAAGATATTCTACACCAAGCTGTGCAGCATCTGCCAATGCCTTGGCAATGTCAGCCTCTGCCTGCTTGAGGGCGGCATCAGCTTCTACTACGGCAATCTGTGCCGTCTGGTAAGCGGCCTGCGCCTTTACCAACTCGGCGTCAGCCTCACGGAGTTTTGACAATGAAGCAAGGTAATCAGCCTTTGCCTCGCGGAGATCTTTGATGCCCTGAGGCTCGGTGTTCTCCACACATGAAGTGAAAAGACTGCCGGCAGCAATCATAATCACTAATGAGTAAATAATCTTTTTCATAAAAAAAATTTAGTTAAGTGTTTATTTTTATTGGTTAAACTTTAATATCCTGTACACAACGATACATTTTATCGCTCCAAAATTAGACAATAATTTCCTATCATCAAAATATTTTGACGATTTTTTCAACGTATTGTTGATAATTTGTTAAAAAAACTTGGCCCGGTGGTCCTTAACATCTGCTTTTTCTGTAATTATACCTGTTGTAATGCCGCTTTGGTACTGGGCATTGCGTGAGGCTGCCGTCGCTGCATCCGCCTCAGAATAGAAAGTCCCCTTCTGACGGTTGGATACCTTATATATATATACGCCTATCTGGCCCTTTACAATCCCTATCGAACCCTCCTGAGCTGAAGCCACCGCTCCCACAAGAGCCGGATCAACTGCAGTCTGAATCTGAGTTGCGAACGAGACACCGTTGGCGTGGCTGACAGTTGTACCAAGCTCTTCCGCAAGAGACTCCAGAGAGGTCGCCGAAGCAGCCTTCTCCTTGAGTTCGGCATATTTGGCGTCTATCTGCTGCCTTGTGCTGAGGATGGTCGCAATAGACTTGGACACTTCCTTGAGAGAAGCCGTCCCTTCCTTATGCGCACCTGTAACGGCGGCCACAAAGTAGTATTTGTTGTCAACAGTGATAACGTCGGAGACATCGCCCACGCCTGTCTTTTTCTCAAATGCCCAACGTACAAGCTCACGCGCATTCTCGGCCTGACCCACGCGACGGGTGGTCTCGAGGAGACCGGTCAGAGGAATCACGGGAAGATTCTCCTGCGAAACCATCTGAGAGAACTTCTCATACTTGCCTTCACTTGCATCCGCAAGGGCTGCGGCCTTAATCTGGAAATCACGATATGTGCCGTCGGAAGGAAGGGTGTTCTTCACAAGAGTGGCAAGCTGGAACTTCTTGACGGGCTTTGTCTTCTCAGAGATATAGACCACGAAGTCGGCCTGAGCGTTGGTGCTCCTGACAACAGCGGCCTTGTCGGAAACGGTGAAAAGAGAAGCGAACTCTGTCAGACCCGTAGCCTGAACAGCCTCCTGAGTGAACCAGCCAAGCTCCTTAAATTCCGGAGTCATACCTGATTTCTTCACAACTGCAAGCAGGGAATCCGCAGAAGCCTCCTGACCGAGAGGGTATGCAACATAGAAGAGGTGGAGAGAATCCGGCATCACCTGAGAATCGGCAATCCTGGCAGCGGAGAAGGTGTTATCCTCAACGTGAATCTCACTTACACCCTTTACACTGCCCTGCGCGAGGTCAACAAACTCGGGAACAGAGGAAAGCTGCTCCAGAGAGAAGTACATAGTGTTGAATTTGCTGTCGGAATTGAGGGTGACGAAGTTGCGCAGGTTCTCAGCGGTCTTGAACTGCTCATAGAGAGCGTCGAACTCCTCACGGGTAGCGCTGATGTCCTCGGCGGAGGGGACGACCTCCCACATAACGTACTCGATGTCGCGGCTTTCAGGCTGCTTCATCAAACGCTTGTGCTGGTCGTAATATTTCTTGATTTCAGCTCCAGAGACAGCCTTGGAGGTGTCGGGGGTGAAACCTGAAGAGACAAATATATAGTCAACGTCGGCTGTGGTGTTGCCATCCTCAATCAGACGAGCCTTTTCGAGGTCGCTCTGAAGGGCACTCGCGGAGATGAGGGAGCCGTACTTGGTGTAGAGCTGAGTGCGAAGAATCTCGTCCTCAAGGAAATTGTAGTAACGGGCGGAGTTGCCTGTCTCGTCAAGATCGATACTCTGAACGAAATTGACGAAAGCCTCGCGGCTGAATGCACCGTTCTGGCCAAGAAAAGGCTGCTGACGCATAAGCACGGGGGAGATGTTGGAGCCCTGAGTGAGGTCGTACATCTCGGCGTCAGAGACTGCAAGACCGGCATCTTCAGCTATAGGGAGGAAAACTCTCTGATCGAAAATAGACTGCCAGGCAGCATCGCGGAGGGAGGCCTGAGCCTCTTCGCTGCTTGCACCCTGACCGAGAAGTTCCGCCAGTTTGGTATATTGGTCATACTCCTCATAGAAATCCTGATAGGAGACGGATTTGCCGTCCATCGTCCCTACCTGATTGTCTGAGGAGAGCATTCTTGCTGCCGAGCCGAGGGTCTGCGGGTCAAGAATGAACGAAAGCAGAGCCACTGCAATGAGGATTGATATAAGAATCCCGAATTTAACACGGATTTTTTCCAGTACCGCCATTTTATGTTAAGTTTTAGTAGTTAATTTTTTTTGGTTTAGAAGGCAAAAGTACATAAAAATCTGGAAATAGATGCAAAAAGAGTATAAAAGGTTGCACCGTGAAGTGATTTTTTTTCAGCGCTTGGGGCCGAGAAAATTGACTGTGTCAACATAGACGTCCGCCGAATCGCGGGCAATCGAATAGGAATCGAAAGGCTGAAGGATAACGGAGTTGCGCGCACGTTCGTCGGAAGTCATCCCGTAGCCCTGCATCATTCCGCTGTAGGAGGTCAGCCGGACATAGCAGTCGGTGTAAATCTGCTGCTCCTCCCGGTTCCAGTAGAGAGTGTCCGTCTCAATCTTCTGCCCCTCCATATGGTTGATGATGACCACATCGCCGTATGCGCACCAACTCTCCTCCCCGGAGACGGTGTTGTGCTTGGCCTCAGCGGCAACGATGGTTGTCTCCAGCTCTCCGTCGGCGGTGTAGGCATAGACATTGAATCCTCCCTTATAGAGCTCGTAGGCGTACTCGGTGCTGTCCTTGACGTAGGAGTATCTTTCCATCACCGGAGAGAGCATCCTCATCGAGACGTTTCCGTTGCGGGCCTGAAGGACCACCATAGAATCGACGGTCTGGACAGGCAGGACGGAAAAATCAAAGTTTTCGGAGTACGGAGCCCCGCATCCTGAAACAAACATAGCCGCCATAAGAATGGCGGCTACTGTATCGATTCTGTGAAGGTGTTTCACTTTATTTCGCAGTGCGGACGGTTGTACGCTCGGTCATTCCGTTGCAGGATACGGTGTAACCGTCACCGTCAATCACGTCATACATAAAGGCGTCGGCCTGCTGAGGGAAGTATTTGCGGTACTGGGCTGACAGACCGTTGGCATCCTCTTCGAGGGTGGGATCCGCGGCCTTTGCCTTGGCTGCATAGTCGCAGGCCACCCAGAACTGGGCGCGGCTTGATATTTCGTCACCTCCGCATTTCTGGCTTCCCCAGACAGTGGCGATAAGGAGATATGCCTTGCCCTTGAATGATTCGCTCATCTCCGCCACTTCCTTTGCCTTTGCAACTGCCGCAGCTGCTTTTCCGCATTTCTTGAAGAGGAAGGTAGCAAGTTCGAAAGTGTATTCGACACGTGTCTGAACATCCTGAGCGTCAATCAGAGCGATGGACTGCTCCAGCGCTTCGGCGGCTTTGGTGTCCTCGTCACGGGATGCATACAGTTTGTAGAGTGCGTGGGTGGAGGTTGCGGTAGGGTTGATGGCATTGAGGCTTTCAACTGACTTGAGGAACAGTTCTGTCTCGACGCAGTCGCTCTTGGTGAGCATCTTCACGATGGCTGTCAATGTTGCCTCGTCGTTGGGGGCGGCTTCGTAGCGGGGAGTGAAGAGGGCTACAAGATTGTCGCAGGAAGCGACTCCGCTGTCGGCAAAGACTGTCTCGAAGTCCTGTTTTGCTCCGACTATCTCACCGAGTTTGGGAGAGTTCTGCTCAAGGGAGATTTTCTCGTCAATCACTTCGAGGATTCTGGTATAGTTGGCCATAAGGTCATCGGCCTTCATAGTGCCTTTCTTGTAGAGTTCGACTGCAGCCTGCATCTGCTTGACATAGACGGCGGGGCTTGCCTTGGGGCCGATTTTCTCTATGATGGAGGTGAGCTCGGAATAGAGGCGGTCGTTGTCATCGGCAAAAAAGTTGATGACGTTGAGAGCTTTGTTGTCCAAACTCCTGTCCGCATTCTTGGGGTAGAATTCAGCGCGTACGTCTGACAGCATAAGCAAGGTGTCTATAAGTTCCTTCACTCTCTGAGGGTTCTTTGCATTTGCCTTGATTTCACGGCTGATGATGGTCTGGCCGTGGGTGAAGAGGTTCTGGCTCGCAGTGGGAGGGCATATCGAAATGGCCTGACGCCAGGAAGGTGCGGCCGCATCGAAATTCTTCTGTTTCACATATTCCTGATAGTATGAAAGGTATTTCACACATTCCGCACTGTCTTTGCCGAAACGGCCCTGAGCCATTACAGGAAGGGTAACAATCATTGCGAGGATTAATACTGCTGTCTTTTTCATATCATTTTTCATTTCAAATTGTGCAAATATAACAAATTTTTTATTGGTAGAGATTTTTGAGGAACCAGATGTCAAACATATTGAATGATAGGTTGAACATCACGTATCTCTCTCTTATCATATTGTCCTGCATAGTGCCTCTCTGGCCTATGTCCAGACCGAATGAGACGGCATTGTAGTAGCGGAAGACGGGAAAGCTCATCCCGAAAGTGACTCCGGTGGCCGAAACCTGATGTCCCGCAATGTTCACATAACTCTTTTCGTGATAGAATCCGGCTCTGTACGAGACCTTCTTCATATAGTACCGGATGTCATATCTGTTGGGGGTGAATTCAACACCGGCGCGTATGGCCGAAGATTTGGTGGCATAGAAATCAACTCCCGGGGAGCCTTCGAAGCCGATGCCGGTCCAGTCTTGGAAAGTGTAATCCACATTGACGGTCCAGGTCTCCTTCGAGGTGAAGCTCAGGGCGATGCCTGTCCGGGCGGGTATCCTGTAGCCGCTGATATCCCCTTTGTCAAAGCGGATGGTGTCGGTGGCATTGTCACTTACACCGAAAGCATATCTGGTCCTGTAGCCCTTTATGTCTGTGCCAAGGTTGCAGGTGGCACCCGCACGGAGTTTGTTCCCCTTTCCGAGGGGTTGCTCGTACTGAATCCCGAACTTGGCGCTGAATCCGCTCATCACGTAACTCCAGCCGGTGGTCAGGGAACGGTAGGAGGCATCCGTATTGAATTCTGCAATGCTGTATCTCTCGATATTACCGAAATACCACTGCCCGTCAACCCCGAGACTGAGCCTGTCCCAAAATGTGACGCCTGCACCGAGAAAAGCCTGATAGAGAGAACCTTCACCTATTCTCTTGTAGTTGATGTCCCCCACCTCCGAAATCAGCTGGTCATCAGTCTCGCGAGCCTGGAAATTGTAGTTCACGGCACTGTAGGGCTGTATGCCGAGCTTGAAAGCGGAAT
Source organism: Bacteroidales bacterium (assembly GCA_045617505.1). Taxonomy (GTDB): domain Bacteria; phylum Bacteroidota; class Bacteroidia; order Bacteroidales; family UBA932; genus Cacconaster. Next base: position 5,591 of record JAZLIS010000091.1, read on the forward strand.
GTTTGTATATCGGAAGAGAGGCTACTATGTGGTGGATGTTGAAGGTGTTGCTCGCAGATCTGGCCTTCACCGTTTTAGAAGGGTCGAACTGGTCCGGATTGTCACAGTCATAGAGCGTGTTGCGGTTCTCGATGCCGATGTCGAACATAAAGGATTTCTCAGCACGCGCCGTCACCGCGGCAGGGTTGAGCAGGTTGATGACTCTCTCGTTTCTGTCCGCAATGCCGGTCCCTCCCATAGAGAGGTTGTAGGAGTTGCCCTGCTTGAGTATGTCTCCGAATCCGAACAGTGAATAGGGAGTGCTGCTGTTTGCGGCATCCCCTTTCTGCGCCCAGGCGGCACTGGCCGCAAAGAGAGCGAAAATAAAAATCAAATATCTGAATCTCAGCATACCTGCCATATCCGTAGCTTTGGACGAGCGACAAAGATATTAAAATTCAACAATTATACCAAAAAGAGCTTCAGGCAGGAGAGGGCTGCCGACACCGAATCTATCTTCTCCGCTTTGAGATAGAGTTTGCCGGAGACTTCCGTAAGCTGGTATTTCTTAAGAACGCCAACCCGGAGTATGATTTTGTCGAAAAGTTCGGATTTGTAGAAGGCGGAATTCCTGTCGGATATGAAATATGCTAGCATAATATTGTTTTTCAATACTATACGCTCGATTCCAAGCTTTCCTGCAACAAGCCTGAGACGGACAATGTCAACAAGCTCTAGGACCGGATGGGGCAGCGGCGAACCGAACCGGTCCGCAATGCCGGAAATGAAACTTCTTATCTGCTCTTCTGAAGTGATGCCGTCCAGTTCACGGTAGAGCCTGATTTTCTCGGCAGGAACGTTTACGTAAGTGTCCGGTATCAATATTTCGAGGTCTGTCTCGACAAGAGTGTCAACCAGAATACCGTCCCTGGCCACCGTCATCTGCTCCGCTCCTATCTCCTGCATAGCCTCCTTGAGGATGCGCATATATGTCTCGAAGCCCATCTCCGCCATAAAGCCGCTCTGCTGGGCGCCGAGAAGGTTGCCCGCTCCTCTTATGTCAAGGTCCTGCATAGCTATGCTGAATCCGCTCCCAAGGTCAGAGAAAGCTTCCAGAGCCTTGATTCTGCGGTGAGCGTCTTCGGTAAGGGTGGCCGGGTCGGGAACCACCAGATAGCAGAAGGCTTTCATATTGCTGCGGCCCACGCGACCTCTCAACTGGTGCAGGTCTCCCAGTCCGAAATGTTGTGCATTGTTGATGATGATGGTGTTGGCATTCGGGATATCGATTCCGTTCTCAACGATGGTGGTGGAGAGGAGTATGTCGTAGTCCCCGGCGATGAAATCGAGTATCTTCTTTTCAAGTATGTCCGCTTCCATACGTCCGTGCGCAGTGCATATCCCGGCCTGAGAACAAATCTGATGCAGGGTATCCTCAATCCGGTAGATATCCTCGATGCGGTTGTGCACGAAATAGACCTGCCCTCCCCTTTCAATCTCACGCTGAATTACTTCAGCTATGTATTCACGGTCGAAGCTGATTACTTCGGTGGCAACCGGCAGACGGTTCGGAGGAGGGGTCTGCAGGACTGACATATCCCTCGCCCCGAGCAGACTGAACTGCAGAGTCCTCGGAATGGGGGTGGCCGTGAGGGTCAGGGTGTCTATGTTGTTTCTGATGATTCTTATCTTCTCTTTGGCCTGAACACCGAATTTCTGCTCCTCATCGATTATAAGAAGGCCCAAATCCCTGAATTTGACGGTTTTGCCCAGAAGTTTGTGGGTTCCAATAAGTATGTCTATCTTCCCTTCTTCTACATCTTTCTCAATCTGTTTCACCTCCTTGGCACTGCGCATACGGGAGAGATAGTCGATCCTGCAGGGAAAGTCCCTGAGTCTCTCGCTGAAGGTGTGGTAATGCTGAAGGGCGAGTATGGTGGTGGGTACAAGAAGTGCCACCTGCTTGGAGTCGCATACTGCCTTGAATGCGGCACGGACGGCTATCTCGGTCTTTCCGAAGCCCACGTCACCGCAGATGAGACGGTCCATAGGGTGAATGCTCTCCATATCCGCCTTGACCGCTTCCGTGGCTTTGGTCTGATCGGGGGTATCCTCGAAAATAAAGGATGATTCCAACTCCTGCTGAAGGTAACTGTCCGGGGAAAAGGCAAATCCTTCCGACTGCTGACGCTGCGCATAGAGGGCTATGAGGTCTTTTGCTATATCCTTTACCTTTCTCTTTACATTCTGTTTGAGGTTTTCCCAAACTTTGGAGCCGAGTTTATAGATTTTAGGAGGCAGACCGTCCTTTGATTTGTATTTTGCTATGCGGTGAAGGGAGTGTATTGAGACGAATATAACGTCTCCATCCCTGTATATCAGTTTGACAGCCTCCTGCACCCTACCATTAAGATTGGTCTTTACCAGGCCTCCGTACTGCCCCACTCCGTGTTCTATATGGACCACATAATCCCCCATTTGAAGGGAGTTGAGCTGTGCAATCGTCATCTGCTCGCTTCTTTCGAGCTGACGATTGACCTTGATTTTGTGGTATCTTTCAAATATCTGGTGGTCAGTGTAGTAGCAGATTTTTTCATCGTGGTCAACATATCCTTCGTGAAGGGACATATTGACGAATTCCGGCAGCCTTGCAATCGGGTACTGACGGAGAATCTCCGCCAGACGACGGCGCTGGGCATCGTTCGGCGAGAGGATTTTCACCTTATAGCCTTCAACTGTCTTTTCAGCTATGTCTTTTGCAAGGTTTTCAAAGTTTTTTCCGAAGAGAGGTTGGGGAGTGACGTTCATTTTCTCCTTCCTGAGGGAAGAGGTCATCCTGTAATCTTTTATTACAGTATCCTCCGGAATTATCTCCATAAAAGGAACGTACTGGCTTTCCGAATGGTTTGCGTCGAGATTGGGATAGATTGAAACATCCTCCCTTTCACCTGTGGAAAGCTGGGTATTGACGTCGAATGTTCTTATGGATTCTATTTCATTGCCGAAGAAATCTATTCTGTAGGGATTTTCGTCGGCATAGGAAAAGATATCCACAAGTCCTCCTCTCAAGGCATATTCTCCGGGCACTGTCACGAAATCGGCTTTAACGAATCCGTTGTGCCGGAGTACTGCCCTTATTTCGTCGTGTGTTATTTTTCCTCCAATTGAAAGGTGCAGGATTGATGATTTTATCTCATTTAATCTGAGTACATTTTCTTCAATTGCAGCGGTGTAGGTAACTATTATGACAGGTTCCTTCCCCTGGTATGAGGATATTGCTGCAAGGGATGCAGTGCGTTGCAGTTGTGCAGTAGCTTTTTTGTATTCGCTTTTTTCGCTGGTGGCGGGAAAGAAGTAGAGTCTGTCTTCGGTGTAGAAGTTGGCAAGGTCGGAAGCCAGATAGTATGCTTCTTTTCTTGTATCTGTAAGCAACAGGTAGAGTCTGTTGTCTTTTATTTCTTTTTTTAATCTTACAGCCTCCGCCGATAGTATCATTTTTAGAAGCTTTTTTAGAATAATGTTGAGTCTGTACCTGTTCTTTTGAGGTTCAGATGGTTGTATGCCAGATCAGTAGCAACTCTGCCTCTCGGTGTGCGGCTCAGGAATCCTTCTTTTATAAGGAAAGGTTCATAGACTTCCTCAAGGGTTCCTGTATCTTCGCTGATGGCTGTGGCTATGGTGCTTGCGCCGACAGGGCCTCCGTTGAATTTTTCTATTATGGTGTAGAGTATTTTATTGTCGATGGAGTCAAGTCCGCGTTTGTCGATATTGAGGGCCTGAAGTGAAAATCTGGTGATTTCGAGGTTTATCACTCCGTTCCCCTTCACCTGGGCGAAGTCTCTGACGCGTCTGAGCAGGGAGTTGGCTATTCTCGGTGTTCCACGGCTGCGGAGTGCTATTTCTTCCGCAGCATCATCTTCTATTTTTATGTCGAGGATTGAGGCGCTTCTTTTTATTATTTTGAAGAGAACATCGGCATCATAGTATTCAAGATGGCACTGGATTCCGAATCTTGCCCTGAGCGGAGAGGTGAGCAGGCCGCTTCTGGTTGTTGCCCCTATAAGTGTGAAGGGGCTGAGGTCTATCTGGACTGTCCTTGCTCCGGGACCTTTGTCTATCATTATGTCGATGGTGTAGTCCTCCATCGCGGAATAGAGGTATTCCTCCACAACAGGGCTCAGTCTGTGAATTTCATCTATAAAGAGGACATCTCCTTTTTCAAGGGATGTGAGCAGTCCGGCAAGGTCCCCCGGTTTGTCGAGAACCGGGCCCGAGGTTATTTTAAGGTTTACTCCGAGTTCGGAGGCCACTATGTGGGCAAGGGTGGTTTTTCCGAGGCCGGGAGGGCCGTGGAAGAGGATATGGTCAAGGGATTCTCCTCTGAGCAGCGCAGCTTTCACGAAGACGCGAAGGTTTTCCAGTACTTTTTCCTGCCCCGAGAAGTCTTCGAAGTTGACAGGTCGTATGGCTTTGTCAAATTCTGTTTCCTTGACGTAGGGTTCGGTATGTGGATTATAGTCGGGCATCAGACGCAAAAATAATAAATATAAAATTTATAGATATATAATCTTTATCCTATTTATAAGTGATGTTGAAATGTTGATAAAAAAATATGGAGAAGATATCAATAGAGATATTAACAGGAAATAAACATAAAAAGTTTGATAGAATAGAGTGGGAGGTGTTATGTTGAAAAGTAGGAGAAAGGTTGGTGTTGAAAAAGTGTTGTTGATAAGTGTGTCGGTTAAAAAGTGAAAAATAAATTTTTAATGTTAGGAGATAATTTTAAGAGATGTTCAGTAATTTTTTTTTATCAAGAAATATCAACAAAAAATAAACAGAGAAATTTGTGATTATGAACATATATGAAGTGTGGAGTATATATAACTTAAAAAAATAAAAAAAGCATTTACTGAAGTCACCTTACAGTAAATACTTTTTTGTTATTCAAAGATTGAGGTCAGTCTTTGAATTTGGCGCAGAGGAATTCACGGTTCAGTCGGGCTATGTGGCTGACTGAAATGTGCTTGGGACATTCCATCTCGCAGGCGCGGGTGTTGGTGCAGGCACCGAATCCCAGTTCATCCATCTTGGCAACCATAGCCTTTGCCCTGCGTGCTCCTTCAACTTTTCCCTGAGGAAGAAGTGCAAGTGAGCTGACGCGCGCCGCAACGAACAGCATTGCAGAACCGTTCTTGCAGGTTGCAGCACAGGCTCCGCAACCTACACAGGCCGCTGCATCCATACTTTCGTCAGCATTCTTCTTCGGTATGGGAATGGCATTTGCATCGGGAACTCCGCCTGTATTGACGCTGACATATCCTCCCGCCTGAAGAATCTTGTCGTATGCACCACGATCTACGACAAGGTCCTTGATTACAGGGAATCCACGGCTTCTCCAAGGTTCGATGGTGATTGTGGAACCATCCTTGAATTTGCGCATATAGAGCTGGCAGGTGGTAACTCCGCTCTCAGGTCCGTGTGCACGGCCATTGATGTAGAGGCTGCAGGCACCGCAGATTCCTTCGCGGCAGTCGTGGTCAAAACTGACAGGACCGCTGTTTTTATCCTTGCATCCCTTGTCGAAAGCAACCGGATCAATCTGCTGTGAAGCAAGCTGCTCGTTGAGAATGTCCATCATCTCAAGGAAAGATGTCCCTTCAGAGATGTTTTCCACCTTATAGGTCTCAAAGTGTCCTTGACTCTTGGCATCTCTCTGACGCCATACTTTAAGGGTAAAATTCATAGTATTTCTATTTTTCTATATTGTCAGTCCTTGTAGTTGCGCGTCGCGACGTGGGCAAATTCGAACTTGAGAGGTTCCTTGTGGAGTTCAGGCTCCTTGTCTCCGTTGTATTCCCAGGCTGAGACGTACATATAGTTCTTGTCGTCGCGAAGGGTCTCACCCTCTTCAGTCTGCATCTCCTCACGGAAGTGACCTCCGCAGGATTCGCTTCTGTTCAGGGCGTCGCGGGCCATAAGTTCACCTATCTCAAGGAAGTCGGCAACTCTGAGGGCCTTCTCAAGTTCCTGGTTGAAAACTTCCTGCTCACCTGCCACATAGACGTTGCTCCAGAATTCCTTCTTGAGTTCGCCGATGAGTTCGATGGCTTTCTTCAATCCGGCTTCGTTGCGGGCCATTCCCACATATTCCCACATAATGTGACCGAGTTCCTTGTGGATTGAGTCGGGAGTGCGTTTTCCCTTGATTGTCATCAATTTGGCAATTTTATCCTCCACTGCTTTCTGAGCGGCTTCGAATTCGGGAGCGTTTACATCAGTCTTGGGCTCCTTGAATCTGCTGGCCAGATAGTCGCCGATTGTGTAGGGGAGAATGAAATATCCGTCGGCCAGGCCCTGCATCAGAGCGGAAGCACCGAGGCGGTTTCCGCCGTGGTCGGAGAAGTTGGCCTCACCGATTGCATAGAGGCCGGGGATTGTGGTCATAAGGTTGTAATCGACCCAGAGTCCTCCCATCGTGTAGTGGATGGCGGGATATATCATCATAGGTTCGTCGTGAGGATCGACGTCGGTGATTTCCTTGTACATATCGAAGAGGTTGCCGTAGCGTGCATCGACAACGTCACGGCCGAGGCGTTCGAATGCATATTTGAAATCGAGGAATACGGCCTTTCCGGTATTGTTTACACCGAATCCGGCATCACAGCGCTCTTTTGCGGCACGTGAGGCAACGTCACGGGGAACGAGGTTACCAAAAGCGGGGTAACGGCGTTCGAGGTAGAAGTCACGGTCTTCATCGGGAATGTCAGAGCCTTTGATTTTGCCTTCCTGCAGTTTCTTTGCATCCTCAATTTTCTTGGGTACCCAGATGCGGCCGTCATTTCTGAGGGATTCGCTCATAAGGGTGAGTTTGCTCTGCTGGTCTCCGTGTATGGGGATGCAGGTCGGGTGAATCTGCGCAAAGCAGGGGTTGGCGAAGAATGCGCCTTTCTTGTAGCACTGCCAGGCGGCTGAGCCGTTGGAGTTCATCGCGTTGGTGGAGAGGAAGTAGGTGTTTCCATATCCGCCGGAGGCGATTACGACGGCGTGTGCTCCGAAACGCTCGATTTTGCCGTTTGTCAGGTTGCGGGCGATGATGCCTTTGGCTTCACCGTTGATGAGCACCAGGTCAAGCATTTCGTGACGCGGGTATGATTTGACGGAACCTTTGGCTACCTGACGGTTCAATGCCGCGTACGCTCCGAGAAGAAGCTGCTGGCCGGTCTGGCCGCGGGCATAGAACGTACGGGACACCTGCGCCCCGCCGAAAGAGCGGTTGTCAAGCAATCCGCCGTAGTCGCGTGCAAAGGGAACACCCTGAGCGACGCACTGGTCGATGATGTTGTTGGATACCTCGGCAGGGCGGTATACGTTGGCTTCGCGGCTGCGGTAGTCTCCTCCCTTGATGGTATCATAGAACAGACGGTAGATTGAGTCGTTGTCGTTCTGGTAGTTCTTTGCGGCGTTGATGCCCCCCTGTGCGGCGATTGAGTGTGCGCGGCGGGGAGAGTCGCTGATGCAGAATACCTTGACGTTGTAACCAAGTTCACCGAGTGAAGCGGCTGCGGATGCTCCGCCAAGACCTGTGCCAATGACGATAATTTCCATTTTACGTTTGTTGGCAGGGCTTACCACCTTGATGGCAGCCTTGTGATTGGTCCATTTCTGTTCAATCGGCCCTTCAGGAATTTTTGATACGAGTTCTGTCATATATGTTTACTGTTGATTTGTTTCTGACTTACAAATGTCGCAATTTTCAACAATATATCCAATAATTGTTACCTTTGTGATTATGGAATCTTTCATCATATCTAACGGTATATCCGTGCATATCTGGGATACAAAGGACGAAGGGACACCGGCAGATGCTCCCGCAATGGTTCTGCTGCACGGTTATCTTGAGACAATGTATATCTTCAATGATCTTGTCGCTTCGTTGAAAGAAAAATACAGGGTGGTTGCGCTGGATCTTCCGGGGCACGGTCTCACTGACAGCGCTCCCTCTGAGGGGGATGTACCGAGTGTCAACAGCGTTGAATTCGACGTTCCCGTAATCTGCGGGGTTCTTGACAAGCTGGGCATTGAATCTGCAGTCATCGTCGGTCATTCGATGGGAGGATATATCACTCTTGAATGTATCAAGGAGCGTCCTGAAAGGTTCTCGAAAGCGATTCTGCTCTGCTCACACCCCTACCCTGACCTGCCTGAGGTGGCTCAGAACAGGGACCGCGAAATCAACGTTGTGCTTTCAGGCAAACTGCCTCTCCTTGCTGAGGCTTCCATTCCCAAGATGT
>JAZLIS010000092.1:0-25593 GCA_045617505.1 Bacteroidales bacterium
AACAGCATCCAGTTGAAATAATATGGAGCCGTCTCGCACATCAGGGTACCGTCGACGTCGAACGTTGCCACCCTGTCCTGCGGAGGGACGTACCCCTTGCAGTTAGGGTCGGTAACCGTGGCCACAAATGCCTTCAACTCCTTCAACGCAGGGGAATCCTGATTCCAGTACTGGAAACGTCCGTCCTTCCCGACACGAATCCGGGAGAGGAATTCACGTGTAACCTCGCCCTGCGGGACTATCGGTCCGTCAGGTGTGAGATTGTCTTTCTGGCAGGAAACGCTGCCGGAGAGTATGGCTATAATGGCCAGGACGATGAATGTGATTCGCTTCATAATTATGCATAATAGACTTGCGAAGTTACATATATTCGGGCAAATCATGAAACAGTTTATTAAGCCCCCCAGTTCAAATTCTTCTCCACGATTGCGTTTTGTGGATAGGTTTCAGGAAATAATTTATCATTCGCAACCAGTATTTCACATTCTCGTAAATAGCTATACTTTAGCTCATTAACTTTATGGGCACCTTAATTACAGTTGTATGTACATATGCGTTTAGAATAATGAGTATCCAGATTCGGCTCTTCTATTCGTCCTTCAAGGTGTTGCACAAGAAGCGTGAAATCCACAAAAGTTTAATATATTAGACTCGTAGATGATAGCCATGAGGGATTGTTCTTCTTTGGCCTAATAAGTTTACTTTAATAAACTTTTATTTGATAATAATTAAAATATGCCTTAACTTTGTCACGATACATATATAGTAGACTTATGAACCTACAAGATACGATGAAAGTGCGCCGTAAGTTCTTATCCCTTTCACAGGCAGATCTTGCGGAGATGGCAGAGCTCAGTCTCGCAACTATAAAAGATATTGAAAGAGGGGAAGGAAATCCTTCAATTGCAACTGTATCGAAAATAATGGATGTCCTTGGTATGGAAATATTATATAAGGTACGAAATACGATTACAGAAGAATAATGAGACAACTTGGTGTATATTATAACAATGCGAAAGCCGGGGTGTTGACTGAACATCATCCTGGAAAGGATTATGAATTCCGTTATGACTCAGTATATCTGCTTTCGGGGGGAAAGTCAATATCTGTGACACTTCCTAGAACGAAGGAGGCATTTGAGTCTGCGAATTTGTTTCCGTTCTTTACCAATATGCTACCGGAAGGAGCAAGCCGCAGCGTTATCTGCCGACGTCTTAGAATTGACGAAGAAGATTTCTTCGGTATGCTTACAGCTATGGCTGGAAGAGATTTCATAGGAGCGGTTCACGTTAAAACCATATAAAGATGACAGATATCGTCAATTGTCCATCAAACCTTGATGAAGGTTACTCAACATACAGCCCTAAAGCACGTAAGGCTCTTTTTGACGGGAAGAAGATTAGCCATCTCCTTGATTTTAACATAGATGAGTTCCGTACTGCCGGCGAAGTCGCTGAAGCTATGCGCAGAATCTCCGTTTCAGGAGTTCAGGAAAAATTTCCCGCTGTACTAAAGGATTCCCAAATAAGAATAGCTGGTGATGATGACCGTTCAACATATATTCTTAAACCGGCACCGTGGGATAAGACCCTTGCCGAGCGAAAACAGATTCCCGCCAATGAGAATCTGACCATGCAGATTGCCTCTCAGGTGTATGGAATCAACACGGCTGAAAATGGCCTGTGTTTCACGCCAAAAGGTGAAATGGTATATATCACAAAGCGCTTCGACCTGCTTCCTGACGGAACCAAACTTCTGATGGAGGATTTTGCTTCAGTTCTCGGACGTAACGAGCAGACGGACGGGAAGCACTTCAAGTACTGCGGATGCTACGAGGATATAGCTGACGCGATAAGGAAGAATGTGTCAGCCTGGAAGGTAGATATGGAAAGATTTTTCAACCTCGTGGTGTTCAACTACATCTATGCGAACGGTGATGACCATCTAAAGAATTTCTCCCTTATTCTGCAAGGAGAGGATTACCGACTTGCACCAGCATATGACCTTCTGAATACAAGTGTCCATGTGAATGGTGACGATCTGGGGTTGGATGGAGACCTTTCACCTAACATTGCCCGTAGCGATGTCTATGAAAATACGGGACATCCTTGCCGAGTCGATTTTGAGCGTTTTGGATTGCACATAGGACTGTTGGACTCCCGTGTTACCAGAATTCTGGATAGGTATATGATGTTGCCTGAAGCATCTTCGGCTCTTATAGGGCGTAGTTTCCTAGGAGACAAAGCAAAACGTCTTTACCTAAGAATAGTGAACGAGAGGATAGCAAGGTTTACCAGAGCATCAGACTAATCAGACGAGTCTAAGTCTATCGAGGCACACATAACTTTTTTCGGGACACAGGATTCTCAGTCTGTCAAAAACATACGCGTGCACGTATCTTTCAATTATCAATGAACTAACTACGCATAGACATATCGGGAGTCCCGTGTCCTGACCAGAAGATGAAAATATTGTCATCACCGTCGGCTTTGATGACCTTAGTGAGTCCGTCCCGCTGTCGGCCACAGAGGATGTCTCCTATCGCGGAAGTTTTACTTTCAAATTCATTTCCAAGTTCATTCAAATGCAAATTTGGCAATTTTTTGTGTAAATTTGCACTATGAATAGTGCCTACAATATTAGTGGAAACATTTTTCCTGTCCTTGCCGCCATTTCAGACAAAACGGAAAACGAGAAAGTGTTCGGGTTCAATACTTACAAACTGTTGGTGCTTGTCGCAGACCTGCCTGCTGAAAAGGTCAGAAAGATGCTGTGCCGTCACATTGCATCCTTGAGGGCATCTTCCAAGAGGAGAGCGACAAAACCGGTAATGGATGATGTTGCGGAACTTATGGACTTCCATCATATGTCAGTGAGCGACAATCTGTTCCCTTCGATGTCACAACGCTCAAGTCCCCGAAAAAGCTGGGCGCCGACACTGTTACGATAACAATGACGCGCACTGAAGGCAGTTATACGCCTGTTCCGAGAAAGATTCGCATAGGTGTCGTCCGTAACGGGAAAATCCTGTGGTCCGACTGGTCGGCATCCACTACCGTCTCCGTCAGGGTTCCTCAAAAAAATGCTTAATAATTCAATTTATCACATATCAGTATGTACAAAAATGACAACAGGGTAGTTATGACCCTCGATGCAGGAGGAACAAATTTCGTGTTCTCCGCTATCCGTGGCTGCCGCGAGGTGGTCGAGCCAATCCGACTGGATGCCGTGAACGATAATATTGAACGTTGCCTTGAAGTCCTTGTCAAAGGATTCAGAATGGTTGAGTCCGCTCTTGGCGTGGAGAAGCCCGTTGCAATCAGTTTTGCTTTTCCGGGCCCAGCTGATTATGAGCACGGCATTATCGGGGATCTGCCCAACTTCCCGTGTTTCAGGGGAGGAGTTGCTATGGGGCCTTTCCTCGCTGACACATTCGGCATACCTGTATTCATAAACAATGACGGCAATCTTTTCGCTTATGGCGAGGCTCTTGCCGGAGCCCTGCCGGAAATCAATGAAAAACTCGCTGAAGCCGGCAGTTCGAAAAGATACAAAAATCTTCTTGGCTTGACTCTCGGTACGGGCTTCGGTGGAGGGGTCGTGATTGACGGCAGGCTTCTCAAGGGAGACAACGGATGCGGAGGTGATGTCTGGCTTATGAGGAATGCGAAGTATCCCGATCTCATCACGGAAGAAAGCGTGAGCATTCGTGCCGTAAAACGCGTATATCACGAAAATGCTCCCGAAGATATGAGAGACCCCAGTCCAAAGGAAATTTTTGAGATAGCCGAAGGTAGAGCGGAGGGCAATATGCTTGCAGCCCGCACTGCATTTGCGGAACTGGGACGTGTGGCTGCGGACGCCATCGTACACGCTCTTGATATTGTTGACGGCATCGTGGTGGTAGGCGGTGGAATAGCCAACAGTTGGAAGTTCATTTTCCCGGCAATGGTGGAGGAGATGAATTCCAGCCTGGGTGTTTTCTCCGGCGCGAAATTCCCCTGCCTTCAGATGAAGACCTTCAATCTTACTACGACCGAGGGTATGAGCGAGTTCCTCAAGGACAATTCCAAGCTTGTAACTGTTCCTGGGTCTGGATATGAAGTCCGTTATTGCAACGAGATGAAGACAGGTGTCATATTCTCCCATATCGGGACAAGTACGGCCATTTCTCTCGGCGCCTACGCATATGCTCTGTCCCAGATAGACGAAAGTCAATAATTCCCTGTCGGGATATTACCGGGAGGCTTCTATTGTATATGTGAAACTATCCGCCCGGTAATATCCGATGTTATATTCCACTGGCACATCGTTTTCATCATAGACGAACCTCTTCCTTATCAGGATGGGGTCGTTGGCGGATATATCCAGCTTTTCGGCAATCATCTCTCCGGCAAGCCCGGCTGAGATTTCTTCCTTCGAAGTCTTAACAACGATGCCGTATTTCTTTTCCAGCATCTCATACAGGGGCTGGACATAATCTTCTTCTCCGGTTATGGGCAACTTTGGGCTAAAGTATGAGATGAAGTAAACAAAAGGGTACTCTTTATTCCCTCTCAGACGCTCCAAGACCACGCATTTGGTATCTTCTGGTACATCAAAGAATCCCGCTATCCTACGTTCGGCCTTTTTCATTGAGAGGTGAAGTTCGAAATTGCGCACCTCTATGCCCATCATCTTCATCTCCTGGGAGAAACTGAGCCAATTCTTCACACCGCTGGTAATGCCTTTGCGTGTAACCTTCGTACCGACGCCTTTCTTTCTTATCAGAAGGCCTTCATTGACCAGTTTGCTTATTGCCTGTCGGAGTGTGTTCCGAGAGATATGCAGATATGCCGACAGTTCCACTTCATTGGGAAGAAACTTACCGTTCCGGTATTCCTCGGATTCAATCAGGGATCTCAAAATGGCTTCCGCTTGTGCGTGAAGAGGAGTGGAGCTATTAGGGTTCAGTACCATAACACAATTTTTACACAAAATTATAAAAAATAGTTTTTCTTACAAAAATTGTATATATTTGCACAAACCAGCTATATGTTTGAACATTTATAATTCAGTTCAAATGAGAAAAGTAAATTACAACAAATATCCCTCTACTAAATATCAGGGATTCCTTGTATCCGGATGGGAGGAAATAAGGCGCGTAATATCAGATAGTTGCGGTAGTATTGTTGCGGTCGAGCTATATACCGGGACATTTGAGGACGAGATTATTTCCGAGCTTTCCATATGTTTTAACAATGTTTTCAACACCCGCTCTCTAATGAAGTCGGAAGAAGAGTTGCGAGAGTTGACACAGCCTTTTATGACAGATGATGTACTTTTCGGCTATATGACCAGCCTGAGGCTTCCGAATTTCTTTCACTCCGGAAAACTCGAGAATGCCCGCAGGGAAGTGGCCGCCGGAAAAGGAAAGACAATGATTATCGGCGCTGGCGCATCTCTCGTAGCTCCTGACGGTGCAAACATCATCTACGCCGATATGGCTCGTTGGGAGATTCAGCAGAGATTCCGCAAGCATCTTGTGAAGGGTCTTGGTGTTGACAACCGTGAAGACCCCGTGTCAATCCAGTACAAACGCGGACTGTTCATTGATTGGAGGGTACTGGACTTCCACAAGGATAAAATAATGGACAAGGTGGATTTCTGGCTCGATACAAATGATGCCAGCGATCCCAAGATGATAGACAGGGCCACCTTCTTTGAAGGAATGGACAGAACAGCTAATTCTCCGTTCAGAGTAGTGCCTTTCTTCGATCCTGCACCTTGGGGAGGCGGATGGATGAAGGAAGTGTGCGATCTTGACAGAAATGCGAAAAATTACGGCTGGTGCTATGACTGTGTGCCTGAAGAGAACAGCCTTTTGCTGGAAGTCAACGGAACAAGATTCGAACTTCCCTCACAGGATTTGATTCTCTCCAGAAGCCGTGAGGTGCTTGGCGAAGTTGTGGAATCACGCTTCGGGAAAGACTTTCCCATACGCTTCGACTTTCTGGATACTATGGGAGGCGGCAATCTAAGCCTTCAAGTGCATCCCACAACCCAGTTCATACACGAGAATATGGGTGTGCACTATACCCAGGATGAAAGTTATTACCTGCTTGACGCACAAGAGGATGCCGTCGTGTATCTGGGTGTCAAGGAAGGTGTTGACAGGAATGCTATGATCGAGGATCTCCGCGCCGCCCAAAGAGGGGAAATTGTTTTCGATGCGGAGAAGTACGTAAACAAAATACCTGCAAAGAAACACGATCATTATCTTATTCCGGGAGGAACGATACATTGCTCGGGGGCCGGAAGTATGGTGCTCGAAATCAGTTCGACCCCGAATATCTTCACGTTCAAGCTGTGGGATTGGCAAAGACTCGGTCTTGACGGAAAACCAAGGCCCATCAATGTTGAGCGTGGCCGTCAGGTAATCCAATGGAACAGGGACACTGACTATGTCTTCAAATATCTTGCGAATCATTTTGAAGCTGTTGACGAAGGAGAAGGATGGAAAGAAATCAGAACCGGTCTTCACCCGAACGAGTTCATAGAGACACGCCGTCATAGTTTCAGCGTGCCTGTAAGTCACAATACCAATGGAGGTGTAAATGTTCTTAATCTGGTAGAGGGCGAAGAAGCCGTTGTCGAGAGCCCGACAGGAGCATTTGCGCCGTTCGTGGTGCACTATGCTGAAACATTCATAATCCCCGCCTCGGTTGGAGAATACACAATCAGGCCTTACGGCCTTTCTGAAGGAAAGGAATGTATGACGATCAAGGCCTATGTAAGACATAACGCATAATAAATTCCATACATTATTAACCAACAAACCATTTTATGAACTTTTCAAAACTAAATGAAGCGCTCCGCATCGCCGGGAAGATAAAAGCCCTCCTTGCTGCTGCCGTTCTCTTCATCGGTGTCGGAGCCGGCAATCTGGCTATGGCCCAGACCAAAACCATCAAAGTTTCAGGAACAGTTTCCTGCAACTCTGAAAGTGTTATTGGTGCTTCAGTTATGGTGAAAGGAACAGAAGTCGGTACAGTGACTGACCTTGAGGGCCGTTACTCCATCGATGCTGCTCCGAACGCCGTTCTGACCGTTTCATCAATCGGTTACACTACCGTTGACGTACCCGTATCCGGCAGAGCCACAGTAAATGTGATTCTGGAAGAGGATTCCATCAACCTTGCAGATGCAGTAGTTGTAGGCTATGGTACGCAGAAGAAGGTCAATTTGACTGGAGCCGTGGCAAGTGTGGCTACTGAAGACATCAAAGGTAAGCCTGTTACTAATGTCCTTGAAGCTCTTCAAGGTACTACTCCCGGTCTGGTAATCCAGCAGGGGTCTTCGACTCCGGGCTCCGCACCGTCACTGAACATCCGCGGTTATAACACGATGAATGACAACACCCCGCTCGTGCTGATAGACGGCATTGAGGGTTCGCTGGCCAATCTCAACCCTTCTGACATAGACCAGATTTCGGTTCTGAAAGACGCTTCTTCAACCGCAATCTTCGGTTCGCGTGCATCGAACGGCGTAGTGCTTGTAACTACAAAGAAAGGCAAGGAAGGAAAGGTGGAAGTCAACTATAATATGAACTTCGGTGTTCAGCAGCCCACTTCCCTTGCATCTGTAGCCGATTCCTGGACGTATGCTGAACTTTACAACGAAGCCGCTGTGAATTCAGGCCGTCCCGCCAAGTTTACTGCCGAGCAGATAGCCGCATTCAGGAACGGAGGCACGAATTGCAAGTGGATAAACGAAATCTACAAGGACAACGCCTCCCAGCAGAACCACAATCTTTCCGTTACAGGCGGAAATGAAAAGTTCTCCTATCTGGCTTCAGTCGGATTCCTGAATCAGAATTCAATGTTCAAAGGACCTGATTTCGGATACAACCGTTACAACGCCCGTTTGAACATAAATCACAAGGTGACAGACAGACTCACCGTCGGCGCTACGGCACAGTTCACGAGAAATGCCATCAAGGACCACGCATATTGGACTGAATGGATTATCGAGATGTGTAACCGTATGCCACCTATATATGAGATAAAGAATCCTGACGGCACTTACAATTATCCGTCCGGTTCCAATTCCAACTCTCTCGAACGTCTTGAGAACGGAGGTTTCCGCAAGAGCGAAAATGATGACGCAAGCGGTACAATCAACGTTGACTGGAACATCTGGGATGGTCTCAAACTCTCTGCTCAGGGAGGTATGCGCTATCTCAACAACTTCACTCACGAGAACCGATATGCCTCCGATCAGGTAGGCTCGGGCGATTCCGAGAACCATATTGATGAATCTTTCAACCGCTCCACCAAATACACGGCAACGGCTATCCTTTCCTATACCAAGACCATAGCGCAGAAACACAACCTGAGCGCTCAGGTCGGATACAGTTACGAAGGAGAACACAGCCGCTGGTTCGGCACGATGCGCAAGACTCTTGATCACAAGTACGACGTGTTCGGCGGTGACGTCACCGGTTCCGAGGAAATGCCCATCAGCAACAACGGTGGAGCAAACGACTGGTCATTGTACTCAGTATTCGCACGTCTGAACTACAACTATGCCGAGAAATATCTTATTGAGTTCAACCTCAGGAACGACTATTCCTCATATTTTGCGAAAGGCAACCGTTCAGGTCTTTTCCCTTCCGTATCGGCGGGTTGGAGACTTTCACAGGAAAACTTCTGGACTAATATCAAGCCTTATGTGTCTTCATTCAAGCTGCGCGGCTCGTATGGTCTTGTCGGTAACAACCGTATAGGCGCATATCAGTATATGCAGACCGTGACTATGGGACAGGGTATGGTATTCGACGGACAGACTGTTCCCACAGCGGGATTCAGCGCCGTTGACCCCGGTATCAAATGGGAGACCACACGTATGGCTGACGTGGGATTCGATGCAGGCTTCCTCAAAGACAATCTCACCGTGTCATTCGATTACTTCAACAATATGACGGATGATATTCTCGTGGGCCTTTCCGTACCTGGTGTATTCGGCAACGGTGCTCCCACGACAAATGCCGCCAAGGTGCGCACCCAAGGATGGGAACTGGCTCTCAACTATCATTTCAAGACAGGTGCCGTAAATCACAGGCTCTCCGGCAATATATCCGACAGTTGGAACACCGTGGTGGATACCAAGGGCGCAGAACTCTTCTACGGTTACGATGTCGTGAGCATCATCAAGGAGGGTTATCCTCTCTACTCATACTATGCTCTCCGCAGCGACGGCTTCTTCCAGAGCGATG
This sequence comes from Bacteroidales bacterium, assembly GCA_045617505.1. Taxonomy (GTDB): domain Bacteria; phylum Bacteroidota; class Bacteroidia; order Bacteroidales; family UBA932; genus Cacconaster. The sequence continues at coordinate 9,257 of JAZLIS010000092.1, forward strand.
CTGAGGCTGCTTCCAGCCCTCATCTTGACGGCATCGTGCCGAAGGCCGGTGACATCAAGTACATCGACAAGAACGGTGACAAGGTAATCAACGATGATGACCGTTTCGTTATCGGTAACGATTTCCCCAGATATACTTTTGGTTTGAGCTATGGTCTCGAAGTCAAGGGCTTCTATTTCAACCTCTTCCTTCAAGGTGTGGGTAAGAGAAGCCGTTGGATGCGCGGTGAGGCTGTGGAGGCTTTCCACAACAACAACGAGGGTCCTATCCACGATTTCCACATCGACCGCTGGACTCCCGGCAACCGCAATGCGACTTATCCCCGTCTGACGATGGGCGCAGAATCGACCAACAACGCCACAAAGTCCGACTTCTGGATTCAAAACGCCGCCTATCTCCGAATCAAGAATATCCAGATAGGCTACAATCTTCCCAAGAAATGGATGGATGCCATTCACTTCAAAGGCATAGACATTTATGTATCTTGCGAGAATCCTTTCGTATTCTCAAGTATGAAGGGCGGATGGGATCCCGAATACAATGCCGACGGCTCCGGCCGTGCATATCCTGTGGCCAGAGTGATTTCAATGGGTCTTAATGTTAAATTATAATCAGGAGGAAACGATATGAAACACACATTATATACATTGGCAATCTGCATCGGCGCGGCGTTCGCCGCTTCTTCCTGCATAAGCCTCGAAACCTTGCCATACGGCAGCGAATCGGATGCTTCCTTCTGGCAGGATAATGAGAATGCTGCATTCGCCACGCTCAACAGCTGCTACACCCGTTTCTACAGCATTTACCAGATGCTCGAATCGGAATCTGCAACCGACAATGCCTACGGCAAAGGCGTTGACAAGCAGGAGCCTATAGCCAGAGGTTCGCTCACGACCGACAATGGCTACATCAAAGGTATGTGGGACGGCTTCTATGCCGGAATCCGCACCTGCAACGAACTGCTCAACAATATTGGCAAAGTACCTGAAAACAAACTCAGCAAGGAACTTCGCGCACGCTATATTGCCGAAGCACGTGTAATCAGGGCTTCGCACTATTACGAACTGGCAAGTCGCTGGGGTGACGTTCCATACACCGAGAAAGTGCTGTCTGTGAAAGAAAGCAGAGAAATACAACAGACTGCATACACCGAGGTTATGTCAAATGTGACCACCGAACTTGAAGCCGTTCTTGAGAGCAAAGCTCTTCCTGTGGCCTATGGCAACGGAGAACGCGGACGAATCACCTGCGGAGCCGCAAAGGCGCTTCTGGCAAAGGTTTATCTTTTCCAGGGCAATTTCGCCAAAGTAAGGGATTTGACGCAAGAAATCATCGATTCCAAGACATACAGTCTGTATCCAAGCTATGAAGGACTCTTCACTGTGGATGGAGAGTACAACAGCGAGATTATCCTGGATGCGGAGTATGCTCCCGTGGTCAGGGAATGGAGTATGCGCGATGCCGGCTTCCTTCCCCCGTCAATGGGAGGATATGCGGTGTACGGCCCGACGCAGGAACTCGTGGACAGTTACATAATGCTCAACGGCAAACGCATCACCGATGAAGGCTCCGGATATGATTCCAACAGCCCGTTTGCCAATCGTGATCCCCGCCTCAAAATGACAATAATCTACAACGGCAATTCCTACGCCACCTTGGCCGGAGACCTTGTTATCGATACTGTTTCCCCAGATTCCCGTGATGCATACGGAACCACTTCCGACGTTACGCCGACAGGTTACTATCTGCGCAAATGGTATGACAAGAACCCTTATGTGTCAAGTTCTACATCGGCATCCATCAATGCCATCATCATCCGTTACGCCGACATCCTCCTGATGAATGCTGAGGCTCACGCAGAACTCGGAACGATGAACAGTACAGTGTGGAACAACACTGTCCAGGAAGTCCGCAAGCGCGCCGGTTTTACTGAAGACGGCGCCCTTAATCTTCCGACAGGCGATGTCAAGGAGATTATCCGCAACGAGCGTCGTTGTGAACTCGCTTTCGAGGGACAGCGCCGTAAAGATATCATCCGCTGGAAGATTGCAGATAAGGTTATGAACGGATATATCCACGGACTCTACACCGGTGCGTCAAGCGGCACCGACAATGGCTACGTGCGGCTTGAGAACCGTCAGTTTAATAGCGGCAAGCACTATCTGTGGCCCATTCCCCAGAAAGAGATTGATCTCAATCCAAATCTCAAGCAGAACCCTAATTGGTAACAGGTATGAAAAGAATATTGACTTTCCTTGCAGTTGCACTTGCAATGGTGGGCTGCAAAAAATACGAACTGAATAACGATTTCACGGTGCCGGATCAACTCGTATCTCCGTCAGAGGAGATTATGTTGGATGTGACCTCCGGACAGACAGTGACCCTGTCGTGGAAAGGAGGTGGAGCGGCAGACGGCGGAATCGTGCTCTACAACGTGATTTTCGACAAGGAGGGCGGCGATTTCTCCGATCCTGTCGATAATCTTCCCAGTGACCTCGGAGCAGGAACGGAACTTACGCTTAGCCATTCCCAGCTCAATATCCTTGCCCGCAAAGCCGGCATCAAGGCCGGAAATAAGGGCAGTCTGATTTGGACCGTAACCGCTTCCAGAGGTGGTGTCGTGAAGAAGGTTGACAAATCTGCGACAATCAAACTCCAGCGCGGAGAAGGCATAGACAACATTCCTCAGCAACTCTATGTTTTCGGTTCGGCAGCCAAAGAGGCAGGCCAGCAGTTCCGTCGTGTGGAAGATGGCTTGTTCGTCATTTACACAAAAATTTCGGCTGGCAAGATTGTTATGAATTCTACTGCTGACAACACAGGATTTGTTTACAGTGCAGATGAAAACGGCAAGCTTGTGGAAGGAGGCGACGGTTATGAGGTTCCTAGCGTACCGGAGAGCGGCATCGCACGCATAACAGTGAACTTCAATACGCTCGGTGTGAAGATTGAAGAGATTTCGGCTCAAATCGAAGCGGTTCTTGAAATCGAACAACATGACGGCGGCAATATGGCGGTTCTTGACTATGCAGGCAACGGTGTATGGTCCGGCGAGGGAGATGTTGTTCTCTCCCAACAGTCATGGGGTCCTGAGGAACGTTATTGCTTCCGCGTCTATGTCGATGGTCAGATAATGAGATGGGGTTCCAACAACGGAGGTTTCCTGCCTGATGGGACAAAAGAGTACTGGTATGTGTACGAGGCTCCTTGGGAATGGTGGAACAACGTTTGGAAACTCAACCACGACTTTGATGGACAGACAGTAGTCTTTACCGTAAATACCAATGACGATGGTGTATGGAATCACAGCACTGAGCTTTCTTCTGCCGAGCCGGTGGCTCCTGAAACCACGCCGTCAGCCCTTTATCTTACCGGTGACGCCGGCGAGACTGACAATATGGAGTTCCGCAAGGAGGGCGACAAATTCGTACTCTATACGGAACTCACGGCGGGTACAATCAAGCTCATTGATGCTGATGGTGGCAAATACTATATTGATGCTTCCAACAATCTTTACATCGGCGGCAAGGCTTACAAAGTGGAAGAGGCGTCTGACGCAGTTATCCGCATTACCGTTGATTTCGCCGGCAAAAAGGTGAAGTTCGAGAAAATCGGGCCCGAGGTCTATGTGGAGAATGCCTGGGATCATATCGTGATGGCTACTCTTACTTACCAGGGCCTCGGCAAATGGGCCGGTGAGGGTCAGATTAAATTTGCCGCCAACGGTGATGAGCGCTACTCGCTCCGCACCACGGTTGATGACAACAACGTACGTTGGGGCTCCAACAAGGGCAATGACGGCACTGCACCCGACGGCACCGAGGAGTTCTGGTACATCTATGAACAGGTTTGGGACGATTGGAACAACCTTTACAAATTCTTCAAGGAAGATCAGGACAAGGAAGCCACCTTCGGCGTGGATGCCAACAATCTGGTGCATATGCGTCATTCCGTGACCGTGAAGTCCAGCGAACCCGTGCCGCCTACCGTGGCTCCTGCAGACCTTGCCCTTTATGGCACCGGCGCCGAAACCGAAGGACAGGCTTTCCGCAAGGTTTCCAATGGTCTGTTTGTAATATATTCTCGTTTGAAGGAAGGAACTCTCTGCTTCAAGAGTGGAAAAAAGAACTATTTCCTCGATGCGGAGAAGGGCTTGCTTGAAGGAGAAGGTGAAGGTGCGTCGAAAGTGTATGACGATGGTTCGATTGCTCGCATCACCGTCGATTACACCACCTGCACAGTAAAATTCGAAGCTATCGGAGAATACGCTCACCTGAAATTCGCCGCCGACTACCGCGATCTCGCACACCTCCAGTACAAAGGTAATGGTGTTTGGAAAGCAGAGAATTTCAAGGTGGATTTCATTGATCCTAACAAACCGGAAACCAATCCTCCCGATTGGCTCGGCTGGGTAGAGGAGCGCTACTACTTCATCATTTCCGTTGATGGAGAGGAGAAGTGCTGGGGTTCAATCAAGGAATATGTTGAAAATCCCAACAACGATCTCAAACCCAACGGCAACGAGCACTTCTATGATATCAATGAGTTCTCCTGGTCACAATGGGATAATTTGTGGAAGTTTGACGGTGCTATAAATGGAGCAAACATTGACGTTGAGATCAATACCAACGACAATGGTGTATGGAGACACACTGTGACGAAAAAATAAAACAATCCTCTAATGTTGGCGGGGAGGAAGGCTGAACAGTCAACCTTCCTCCCCATCAACTTTAAAATAATTGAAGAATAATGAAAAAATTACTTGTTTGTCTGTTGCTCGCTTCATTCGTTTCGTGCGGGAATGACCAAGAGAAATGGAATAAATCCGGCGTTCCCTCAGGAGGAGGCAAGGAGGAGGAAAAGCCAACCGTCAAGTACGGTGAAAGGGCCAAAGGCACCTACGATGCGATATGCCGTTTCTATCAGATTCCCTCCGGCGCCGCTGCAGGCCTTTTCTATGAAATGCAGGGAGGAGGTATTATTTCGTACCTGTGGCCTTATGACGGCATGTGCTCTGCTTTCGCCGCAATGACGAAACTGGGCCTGGACGTGAAATACACTGACCGTATCGAAAGATACCAATCATATTACAGGAATTCGGGACGGAAGAATGTTGGCGGTTATGGCTCGTCAACCGATGGAAGAAACGGCGGTGGGAGCCGCTTCTATGATGATAATTCCATTGTTGGTATTGAACTTGTGGATGCATTCCATATCACCGGTGACACGAAGTATCTGGACCGTTGCTCTCAGATTGTTAAATTTCTCCAGAGCGGAAGGGATGATACTTTCGGTGGCGCAATGTGGTGGTGTGAGGACAATATCAACCAGAGCGGGAGCAGCGATTCCAACAAGCCTGCCTGTGCCAATGGTTTCGGAACCTGGTTCCTCCTGAAATACTACGAAGTGTGCCCTGAGGCGGAGAAAGAGACCGTTTTGTCTCTCGCCAAGGAATTCTACGGCTGGCTGTATAACAATCTCCGCGATCCGGAGGACAATGTTTATTGGAACAGCAAGCAGGCTGACGGCAGCATCAACAAGACAAAATGGACATACAACAGCGGAGCAATGATTGCCGCCGGCGTCAGGCTTTGGCGCATCACCTCCAATCAATCCTATCTCAATCAGGCCATTGCCACGGCGGATGGTGCCTACAACTATTTCGTGCGCAGCCGTAACGGCCTGAATCTGAGTTATCCCACAAACGACCCGTGGTTCACGATTCAACTCATAAAGAGTTATATCGAACTCGAGCCATATCACAAGAGATGTTCGGATTATCTGACTGTATTTGTCAGCAATCTGGATTATGCGTGGGAACACGGACGTGACGTCAACGGTCTCTTCTACGAAGATTGGACCGGCAAGAAGATTGATGCGAATCGCGACCACACCCTGCTTATGCAGGCCGCAGGATTGGAATCACTTGCTGTCGTGGCTTTGTACAAGGGAGAAAAATATTGAAAATCCAGCTTATGAAAAAAACATTGACAATTGTGCTGGCGGCGATGCCTGTTATATCGTGCGCAAACCCAGCCGAAGAATATCTCGGGTACGTTAACCCGAACATAGGAACCGTCCACAGCAGATGGTTTGTATATACACCTGCAGCCGTACCTTTCGGTATGGCCAAACTCGGAGCATCCACCAACGGAACCTATGGTAATGTCCAGGGTTGGGAAGCTGTTGGTTATGAAGACAAGCACAACTCTATAGACGGGTTCCCCTGTTTCCACGAATTCCAGGTAGGTGGCCTTTCCTTTATGCCTGTCACCGGAGAAGTGAAGACAACCCCGGCACGTCTGGAAAATCCCCAGGACGGATGGCGTTCGCTTTTCGACAAGGCTGATGAAACAGCCAGTCCGGGATACTATTCCGTAGTGCTGAAGGACTATGGAATCAAAACCGAATTGACGGCAACAGAAAGGGTCGGATACCAGCGCTACACTTTCCCTGAGTCCGATTCCTCCCATATCATTGTCAATGTAGGTAACCGTCAGGGGGAAAGCGGCAAAATACGCGATTCCTATGCCGAATGCAACGGCAACATTGTCAGCGGATATATCATAAGCGAACCTGAGTATGTGAAGAAATATCAGGCCGGTGCCACTGTATGTATGTATTTCTATGCAGAACTCAGCAAGGCACCCGACTCCGTGTCAGGTTTCCAATATTACGGTTCTCCTGTTTCCGACTGCACTTCGGTTTCGGGCCCGGGTGCGGTGTTGATTCTGAACTATGCAACTTCCGAGAACGAAAGGATAGACGTAAAGGTAGGCCTTTCGTACACATCTGTGGATAATGCCAAAGCCAACTATCTAGCCGAGGGCAAAGGGAAAGGATTCGACAAGGCTCTCAGGGATGCGCAAAAGACCTGGAAGGATTATCTTGGCCGGATAGAAGTCAAGGGAGGCTCCGAAGAGAGCCGGATAAAATTCTACACGGGCCTGTATCACGCTCTTCTGGGACGCGGCCTTGCCAGCGACATCAATGGAGCGTACCCCAGGAATGACGGATCCGTGGGACAGATTGAATTGGGCTCCGACGGCAAACCACTGTACAATCATTACAATACCGATGCAATATGGGGAGGCTATTGGAACCTTACGCCTCTCTGGGCTCTTGCATATCCGGAATACTACAACGACTGGTGTGCAAGCCAACTGCTCGTCTATAAGGATGCCGGCTGGCTCGGGGACGGAATTGCCTGCAGCAAATATGTTTCCGGAGTGGGAACCAATATGGTCAGCATCGCTCTGGCAGGAGCCTATAACAGCGGTATCCGCAATTACGACATCGATGCGATGTACGCCGCTTCAAGAAAGGACAACCTTGAATGGAAAGACCGCATTGAAGGAGCCGGGAAAATGGACGTGCAACTGTTTGTCGAGCGCGGCTATGTCCCCTACGTGGACGATCCGGGTTATGTGGCACATTCACGCGGTGCAACGTTTTCCATATCACATACGCTGGAATACAGCTTCAGTGCATATGCAACGGCGCAGCTTGCAAAGCAGCTCGGACACAAAGAGGATTATGAAAAACTCACGGACCTGTCATATGGCTGGGCCAAGGTGTTCGATGACGAGCTGAAACTTGTACGCCCGAGGGTGGATGACGGTAGTTTTATCGACAACTTCGACCCTTATGAGTCCTGGCGCGGCTTCCAGGAAGGGAATGCGGTGCAATACAGTTTCTTTGTGCCACAGCACCCTGATTCCCTGATAAACAGAATGGGGCGTAACGAATTCAATGATCGTCTGGACGGCATCTTTACAGAGGCCCGCAAGACAATTTTCGGCGGAGGCAAGACTGCGTATGCTTTCTCCGGTATCACGAGTCCGTACAATCACGGCAATCAGCCCAGCTTGCACATTCCCTGGCTCTTCAACTTCTCCGGGAAACCTTACCTTACACAGAAGTGGACCCGTCTGATCTGCGATGAATTCTATGGTACTGACGGAGAGCATGGATACGGGTATGGACAGGATGAAGATCAGGGCCAGCTCGGCGCGTGGTACGTAATGGCTGCAATGGGTCTGTTCGACGTTCAGGGTGGAGCCCCGAGCGAGCCAACATACCAATTGGGCAGCCCTCAGTTCGACGAGATTAAAATTCATCTGTCAAAATTCAATGCCAGCGGCAAAACATTCGTCATAAAGACTTCCGGCAATTCGGCGGAAGCAATGTATGTGCAAAGCGCCAGATTCAATGGCAAGCCTCTTGAGCAGTGCTGGCTGTACCGCAGCGATGTTTTCAAAGGCGGAGAACTTGAACTGGTAATGGGAACCGAGCCTTCCGATGTATGGAATTCTTCTGTTCCTCCCATATCGGAATAGACCTATGAAAAGAATACTGATATTTTTCACGGCATTGTTTGCCATCTCCTGCCTCGACAATTCTATGGAGCAATGGAACGGAGGTAACAATCCCGGTGACGGCAATATCCCCGAAGAAAGGAGCGAGGAAACGCCTGAATTGAGCGAATCGCAGAAGTGGGCGGCTCTTGCCGACAGTTGCACCTTTGTGCTCGTTGATAACTTCCTCAATAAGAAGGCTGGTACATTCTGGTCTACGCCGAGGGATATCGAACACGGCAGTCAGTACATCTACTGGCAACAGGCCCACGCTCTGGATGTCATAATAGCCTCATATCTCAGGATTAGGGAAAGCAATCCGGCTTTGGCGTCCACATACCTTGACTATATAGGCAAGTGGTATGAAAACGACGCCAACAATTACAACAATTCCCACGAGGCTGACGGTGAATTCGGAGGTTTCTTCAATGATTATACGGACGATATGTGCTGGATCTGCCTCACTCTTATGCATATGTCTGATGCTACGTCTGAGGAGAAATATGCTGAGACGGCAAAGGCCGTGTTTGACAATTATATTTGGCCCAGAGCTACGGTCGGCGCAAAAGGTCTGAGCTTGCCTTGGACCTGCTACGACAAGGACAAGGAGAACAGGAATGCCTGTACCAACGCTCCCGCCTGCCTTGCAGCATCTCTGTTGTACAAGCATTTCTCGGAAAAAAAATATCTTGAGACGGCCGAGTTGTTGTATAAATTCAACATAGCGAATATGCCGGATGCCGAGAGGGTCGAGGAACCACCTTTGACTTATACTCAGGGAACTTTCGGGGAAGCGGCCAGGCAACTGTTCCATATTACGGGAAACAAAACGTATATGGATAAGGCCGGTCAGGTGCTTTTATATTGTGTGAACAGTAACAGGACAACGTCTGACGGTATTCTTCGTCACGAAGGTACCAGTATGGATCAGAGCCTTTTCAAAGCTGTATTCATCCCTTACGCCGTGAATTATGTCCTGGATCCCGAGGCTGATTTCGCCAAGAAAACGGCAATAAAGGAAAAGCTTCTTTTGTGTGCAAAGAAGCTTGCTTCCAATATGGACAGGAGATATTATCCTCAGATGTTCTGTGACTACTTCTGGGGCACCACCTTCACAAGTGGTACAGCGTCAATGGGTGCCCAGGCGAGTGGAGCATCACTTATGGAGGGCGTCGCCAGAATGACGGCTGCTCTTGAAAGCGCAGAACAGTAGGTAAACAAGGCAGAGTGATATCACTGCAAGTGAACCGCACTGGTTACCTGCAACCTTGGACGCTATGCCCATAAGGGGCGGAATCACAGCTCCTCCGCATACGCCCGTAATCATAAATCCGGATATCTCATTGGCCTTTTCAGGGCAAGCCTTGAGGGCCAGTGAGAAAAGAACGGAGAATACGCTTGAGCAGAAAAAGCCAATGCCGCCGATGGCTGCAAGTATTGCTATTGGGCTCTTGACGAAGAACAGGACAAGCATTGACGCCATGGCGAGAATAATGTTGATTTTCAAATATTTGACCTCGCTCATCCTGGCAAGCAGGAAGGATCCCAGAAAGGCACCGGCAGTCCTGCATATAAAATAGACACTCGACCCGAGGGATGCTTTATCTATGTCGAAAGCGCAGCGTTCCAACAGAAGTTTGGGCGAAACGGTATTGGTGCCCACATCAACCCCAACTACGAAGAAGATACCCAGGAAATAGAGAAGTATTGCCGGATCCTTCAACAGGGAAAAAGTTTTGAATACATTTTCTTTCCCGTTGTTCTGCACTGCCGGACCTTCGTCAATGCCGGTAAAAGAGAGAAGAAGCCAGGAGATGACGGTGATGACTGCGAAAATAGGGAACAGATACATCCAATTCCCGAATATGGAAACGGCCGCCAGGGCAATGAAAGGTCCGCAGAATGAAGACACTGCCTTGATAACCTGCCCCACGGTGAGGCAACTTGCCAACTTGTCTCCTTTTACTACATTTGTAAGGAGAGGGTTGAGAGAAACCTGAAGTATGGTGTTGCCGATTCCGAGCAGGATAAATGCTATCATACACGAAACGAAGGAATAGGATATGAATGGTATCAACATTCCCGCAATAGTAATCAGATTGCTTGCCTGAACCATTGTTTTTCTGCCGAATCTGTTCATCATCAGGGCTGTGGGCAGCGATAGCACCAGAAACCAGATGAAAACCATTGATGGAATAAAGCCAGCCATTACCTCGCTGAGATTGAAATCGACTTTAAGATGGCTCGTAGCGATTCCTACGACATCGCAGAAACCCATAACAAAGAATGTAAACAGGACCGGGATGTAGTTTCTCTTGTTGAAAATCGTCTTCATTGGATATATTTGTTTAAACATACTATATATGTGCAAATATAAGACTAATATTTTATATATTTGTATAATCAATAATTAGAATTTATGCACGGATTCTTCAAGTTTTGTTGCCTGTCCGTCACATTATTGGCAGGCGGTCTCAGCCTTCAGGGGCGAGACAAACTTACAGATTATGTAAACCCTTTCCGGGGAACCACGACATTGTGGGAAACCAAGGACCTTGGATATGAACGCCATCGGCAGGCCAGGACCTGGGGAGCGGAAACTCTTCCCGGGGCGGCGCTTCCCAATGCCATGGTTCAGGCCACACCTGTAACAATGTATCACAGCGGCTCGGGCTATCAGTATGAAGACAAGAGTATATATGGATTTGCTCATACGGGTAAAGGGCACTGGAATTTGTGTCATGTCCCTATTCTTCCCGTTACAGGAAGGATCAATCCGTCCGATTACGCATCCGGATTCAGCCACGAAAACGAGAGTGCGCATCCAGGATATTACCAGGTCTTCCTTGACCGATACAGAGTCAACGTCGAGTTGACCACTACTCTGCGCTGCGCCTTTCATAAATACACCTACGCGCCTGAGGATGAGAAAAAAGTGCTTGTGGACATTACCCGTTCGAACAACAACGTGCGTGAATGGAGCATAGAAAAAGCGGGATCACATTCGTTCTGCGGCTCCCAGTGGGGAGAGGGGAAAATCTACTTCTATGCCGTGACCAATTATGAAATATCGGGCATCGTACAATTTCAGGGATTCCATGGAAATGCACAACCCGTATCCATAATTTCTTTCAAAGACAGCAAAGGAGCCGGCCCGCTTGAAATGAAAATCGGTTTCTCCTTTGTAAGCATCGACAATGCACGGATGAATCTTGAAGCGGAAATGCTTTCCGGCAGTTTCGACCAGGTGCGCGATTCCGCGGATGCGGAGTGGGAAAAACTTCTTTCCCGAATAACGGTCAAGGGCGGCACGGAAAGGCAGAAAGACCTGTTCTATTCCACTTTTTACCGCTCGTTCCTCTGGCCCTGCCTGCGTTCAGACGTAAACGGAGACTATACCGATGTACGTGGCAATGTGGTGAACAACGGCTTCCGCTACTATACGGACCCTTCATTCTGGGATGACCACCGTAACAAAGTGATATTGATGGGGCTTATCTCACCGGATGTTGCAATAGACGTCATAAAGTCAATTACCGACAAGGGAGAGAAAAGAGGCGGCTATATGCCGACGTTTTTTCACGGTGACCACGCCTCCACCTTCGTTGCCGGAATGTACCGCCGCGGCATAGACGACTTCGATCTCGAGAGGTCATACAGGCTTCTGCTGAAGAATGCCACGGTTCCGGGCAGGGGCGGTCGCACATACGGTAAAGAATATTTCGAGAAGGGTTGGATATCCGACAAAGACACCACGGACTTGCCGTATTACGTCATTTGCAAAGGTGGAGTCCAGAAGACGCTGGAATATTCCTACGACGACTACGCAACTGCCCGGATAGCGGAAATTCTGGGAGACAGGGAATCGTATAAACTCCTTATGAAACGCTCAAAGAACTATAAGAATGTCTGGGATTCCTCCACCAATTTCTATAGGGGAAGGATAGACAACGGAGACTGGTATGCTGATTTCGACCCTTATTACCCCTATTTCGAGCATATGTGGAGAGAGGCTAACGGGTGGAACGTTCTGTTCTATCCTCCTCACGACCCGAAAGGCGTGATATCTCTCTTCCCCAGCCGCAAGGCCGCAGAAGAAAAGTTGGACTCTCTGTTCACCGAGCCTTGGAGGAATTATGAACTTGAAAATATGACAGGCTTCATAGGGCAGTACTGCCACGGAAACCAACCCGGGCACAATATCCCCTGGGCGTATTATTTCGTTGGAAAACAGGAGAAGAGCCAGCATTATCTCAATATGATAATGGATACGATGTACGATATGGGAGCAGAGCGTCTGGCATATTCCGGTATGGATGACGCCGGAGAGATGAGTGCCTGGTACACATTTACTGCGATGGGTATCTATACATACTCGCCGGCCGATCCGGAGTATATCGTGAGCGTTCCTCTCTTTGACGAGGTGAATTTCAAACAGCCCAACGGCAAGACCTTCGTTATCCGCAAACACGGAAACGGAGAGAAAATCAGCAAAATCACAATCGGAGGAAAGAAACTTAACGGCTGGTTCCTTCATGATTCCGATATGAGGGCTGGTAAAACAATGGACATATATGTCAAATAAATTTCTCATCATCCTGTTCTTGGCCGCGATGGTTCCTGTGACGGCAGGAACGGCCTTCGGACAGTCTCATTCGTCAAAACATTTCTTGCAGCCTGACAAAAAAACGTTGAGACAAAGTCCTTACAGGGGTGTCCCGAATTTCGGGAAGAGCATAGCGGTATTCGGGGGCTCCCTATCGGTGAACGACGAATCTGATGCGGCCAAGCAGATGTGGGCTGATCTTCTGGGAGCAGAAGTGACTACTTATGGCGTCGGCGGTGCAGGATTTTCATCGGAACAGGGATATTCGCTGCAACGGCAGGTCGATACGGCCGCGAAACACGACATATACATCCTCTGGGCCTCCACGAATGATTTCACAAACAACCGTAAACCCGGCACTTGGAAAGATTATACCCGGTACGACGGCTTTGACGAAAAAAAACTCGACTCGCAATGTGGTGGAATCAATTACTGCATAAGGAAAATTCTGGAGAAGAACCCGGAGGCAAGGATATACTTCTTTACTTCTCTCCGCTTTTTCAGGTCCGATTCTGGCGGCAATCCTTTTTCAGAGCAGACCAACAAAGCAGGATTCACGTTCTCCGATTACATTGAAGGGCAGAAAGCTTGCTGCGCACATTACGGCATACCAGTTCTTGACCAGTTCAGCATCCAGGGTGTCAATGAATTCAATGTGAGCGAATACTATCTGGAGGATCGCCTTCATATGAACAGAAAAGGATACCTTAAGATTGCACCTGCCCAAGTTTCCTTCATAGCATACGGAGAGTGAATTGCAAAAGTGACAGTGGATTTCATCCGTCTGAACGAATGAACTTGGTTGTCTTCTGTCTCAATATTTTTTCCTAAATTTGCGCTGCAGTGAAAGTCCTCATCCTCATATTGTCCTTTATCTTGTCTGTCCTCAGTGACGGAAAGGGAGCAATTGCCGGGGAGAGTGAAAGACATTTTGCTTCTAGCGTTGAAGCATCAAGGAAAAATAAGCCGGATAATAATCCAAGCAGTTATTCTCAGGCCATTCTCCCTGTTCAGTCTGCAAGATTCTCTGGGGAAGACTCCAGTGTTGCCCCTATTGTGAGATCGACCAACGCAGGACGTAGAACTCAGGTTTCACAGAAATTTCCTTTCCGCGTCATCAAGGCCGGAAAGATTATTGACAAATCACATTTCTTTATTTTCCAGGAAGAACTTCATCAGTTCCAATCCGGAATTCGTTCTACAAGCCGATACATCCATTCCATTTGCCATCTTCTCATTTAGACCTATACGGTCACCATTTTCGGCAAAATCACAAACGTATCAACTTTTTAGAATCCAGTAATGACCATATTATTGCTGCTGGTCGGCCTGGGACTTATTGTCCTTGGCGCTGACTGGCTTGTTGACGGGGCTTCTGCGATTGCCAGGAAAGCGGGTGTCAGCGAGTTTGTCATCGGACTCACCATTGTGGGGTTCGGCACATCGTGTCCTGAACTTGTAGTGAGTCTGACCGGTGCCATTCAGGGCAATGCTGACATTTCAATAGGCAACGTCGTAGGTTCCAACATATTCAACACACTTTTCATTTTGGGTGTCACCGCTCTCATTCTCCCGGTTTCAATGACTATGGAGAATAGAAAGAGAGATATCCCCATCACGCTGGGAGTCTCGCTTCTGCTCGTTGTCTGTGGCATGAGCCAGTCCCTGTTGGGCATTGGGCAGAGCGATGTGCTTTCAAGGACGGAGGGTATTGTCTTCCTGCTTATATTTGCCGCATACCTGTATTACTGTTTCAGGTTCGATTCAAAAGAGCAATCCGGACAAGAGTGCCCCCAAAACCTTAACACACCGGTAGCGGTCCTGTTGGTGGCCATAGGACTCGTCGGATTGATCTTCGGCGGCGACCTGTTCGTAAAAAAGGCCACGGAACTCGCAAGGTCGATAGGAGTCAGCGACAAGTTTATAGCTGTCACAGTCCTTGCAGGAGGGACATCCCTTCCGGAACTGGCGACCAGCATTGTCGCGGCATCGAAGCACAGAGACCAGCTGGCGCTCGGGAATATTCTTGGCTCAAACGTGTTCAACATTCTCCTGATTCTGGGATGCTCATCTGTAATTACTCCTCTGTCATTTGCTGGAATGTGTCCCGTTGATGCGGCAGTATTGATCCTTAGTTCGGCTTTATTGCTCCTATGGGCATTTACAGGTAAAAAATGTCGCATTGACCGCTGGGAAGGAGCGATTATGCTTCTGGTTTTTGCCGCATACTATTTCTTTCTCTTTACAAAACTTTAAAAAACAATCATATGGAAATCAATTTCAAAAAAGTCCACACAGGAAAGGACATTACAATATCTTCAATAACTCTTCTCGCAGGCATCGGTCTGTTTTTCGTTAACAAGGGGCTGGGAGTATGCATCGCAGTCTGTGGCCTGCTTATGTTACTCATCTACAAAGGCGGTTATAAAAAAGATGGCAAAGGTGTACTGCTTACCAAAAAATCCGAAGACCTCTGCAAAGGCTGCAGGACATCAATCGTGGAATTTCTTGGTGGAAAAGACACTGTTCCTTACATAAAAAAAGGCAACGAAGGCGGAAGCGTGAGGCTTGACGTGTATTACAATCAGTCAGCGGATATCGCCTATGCCCAACTCTATGATTTCTGCAACTATACTTACGAACCAGCTACCGAAGTAGTGGAGCTCAAGGGCGAAATGGCTGCCAGACTCGTATCCCAACTGTAATATGAAAGATACACAAATCAAGAAAGTTCATCGTTTACTTGACTTGCTATTCTCTATGGGGACTCTGGCTCTTGGCCTGTTTTTTATATTCGTTATTCCATCCTGGAACTGGCTCGGCATATCGCTTCTGATTACAGCGGCCTTCATGCTGCCATTTTACAAAACTGGATATGTCATAAAAAATCAGGAGGGTGTGTTCCTCAAGAAAGAAATACTGCTTCCCCGTGAATGCAAGAGACAAATTGCCGAATATATGGAAGGACGCTCAGATAATCTGGACATCAGCCCATTTAATATGGGCGGCCTGCTTCTTGAACTTTGAGTCCACTTTAAAAAGTTAATATTTCAGTCCACCCACGCCCATTTGCGAGTGTCGGTCGGTGAGTATAAACAGAAAATCAGATGTTCGAAAGTCCGCGACATAGTCCTCAAGACGGCCGATATGGCAAAGAAAAAGCCATTTCGTCCCGGAGTGGTGCCTTTTGGGGTCATTCCGGCCTCGAAGATTACCAATCTTCGCAGATTTATCCACGCACATCTGGCGAGCGCCCACAGTTCGTGCTTCCGCTTTCCTCTGTAGCGGGTCTTGTTGTTCCTCGTGTGGAAGCAGAGCTGGAAGATGGTGGCCTCGACGTTGTTCCGTTTGTTCTTCTCCTCCTGCGGGATGTC
>JAZLIS010000093.1:0-3252 GCA_045617505.1 Bacteroidales bacterium
AACATGCAGAGCCGTTACAATATGGCAATTGCCAGACAGAAACCATCCACTGCGGCACGCTTATCCGAAATCCGTAATCGTGCGGCTTCATGGCTGCTGTAATTCTTCCTGCCTTTTATGGACAAACGGATCTGGTTTGGGACGTAAAACATATCTGTTTTGCTGCTGGCAGGAGTCATAATTTGTACATTCGCAGTGGCTGGCTTGTTTTCAACATCCAAACGGGGGAATTTTGGGCGATATTCCCAGGAAGTGCTTATTACCAAATCAGACAGTTGACAACTGAATATCGCCCTTTCCTTTATTCTGCGAAGATTGCCAAAAATCAAAAGCGCGTCAATACGCCCCCGCAGAAGCGCTTACGGAAACAGCGACAGGCCGGACCAAGGCGGCGTCATATGTCGCACCATTAACGCGCATTTCCGCTTTGTCTCTGAACCACAGGTGTTTATATGCCTTGTTAATTTCCATATCAGGCGACGCATAAATGGTTCCGTTACTGTAGAAAGAGTCCTCCACATAATAACCGCCGGCCGGAAGGAAGATGCTGTTGCCCTTCTCTCCCTTGTCTTCTCTGCCTGTTACAAGCATACCGGACACCATATTGCCATTATAGTTATAGCTGTCAACTTTCACCCAGTCACACCGATTCAGAAGAGCCTGCCACATATCTGCGGTTGGGAGTATCCACTCATAACCGGAACTCTGTCCCCAGGTTTGTGCGGCGCTGGCAGCATTTTCGAAAAGGTAATACCCGCCATAAATATCGCTCAAAGCAACGGATGGCACTTTCTTTGCGGACTTAACGTTTTCGACAGCCCAATGGTATCCGGCGAGTTTGACGCAACCGTGACCGTTTATGGATGTCAGAGGCTCGACCCACTTTGCATAAAGGGTGATGTTGCCGTTCACTTTGTCCGTGGTAAAATCCCACTCGTTCAGACAGTTATTTTCCTTGTACCATCCGTCAAATTCATAGCCTTCCGCAGTCGGGGCGGCAGGGATGGCACAGAGAGAGCCGGGAGCTACCAGTTTGTAGTACGTTTCCGCAGTCCCTTTACCGTTCAAATCAAATCTTACGACATTCTTGAATTCTCCCGAAAGGGTGAGCCTGCCCACGGTGTTGCGCTCAACGGAGGGGAAAGTCGAGGATTTCATTTCACAGACCATACCGTTCGATGCGGTGAACGTGAGAGAAAGGTTGCCGTATTGCCCTGCAGGTATGGCTATGTAGAAATACTTGGCCGACTTGCCCATTTCGACACCTGATTTGAGGTTAAGGGTGATGCCGACATTCTGCGCGTCATCATCGATGACCGCCAGCGCCCCGCCATCCTGGTCTGTCTTAACGGTGAACCTGCCGCTCATAGGCTTGTCCGCATCCTTGATGGTGACCGAGGTTACCGTGATGTCAGGAGTCGTGGAGTTGAAAACTATCTGAAGCATCGCCCCAAGGCTGGAGAAACCGACAGTCTCCGCACCTGTTCCGGAGATGGTCTGCTTTGCATACATCGGTGCAACCTGGTTGTTGGTCTGTACAGCAGGCCAGACATAGCCGTCATCGGTTTTCAGCGAAGCGGGATAGAAGGCTTCAATCCCACCGGCGATGCCTTTGGCGCCTTTCTCGACGAACTTTCCCTTGGGAGTGTCCACACCGTCTTCAAGAACGAACAGATCGTCCGTTCCGTCGGCCTGTGTCACATAGATTGCATCCTTCTCCTGCCAACGCACTTCATAGCAGTATGCGTTATAGGCTTTTGTCCCGTTCCCGATAGACTCGGCCACACCGTTGATCACGGTTCGTCCATCATCTCCAACGGAAGATGTGTTCTCCTCAATTTTGTTGCAGGATGCCGCTGATATAAAAGCCGCGGCCATACACATTGCATAAAAGAATGCTTTTCTCATATTATTGTTCTTTCGGTAAATCTTTATTCCTCACTGAAGCCGCCGTTTCCGTAATCGAGTTCACGCATCGGCTCGTTGCCGCTCTCGCAGAGCACTCCCTGTGCCTTTACGAATACCACCTTTACGGTCGGGCTTGTATACCGCTTCAGTTCCATATTGTCGTATGTTCTTTCTGCTGATTGTCAATATTTCCCACAAAATTAGTCCATTCCGATTGTTTTACAAAAGGAATGGACATAATAGAAGACAGCTATCGTGGTTTATGGCTGAAAAGCCGCTTTATCGCCGCCAAGAACGTACATACTTAGGCGGCTTAGTAGAATACCTATGTCCGGATATGCTGAGGGCCGATAAACATATCAGTTTTGTGGACGGTCAAGAGTCATTGTGCTTCGCGGGCTGAATTCAATAGGTTTTGAAAGTGCATAAAAGAAGCGGACCCTCATTTTGAGGATCTGCTTCAAGATGTATTATGCTTGCGATTATTTCACATCTGTGACCAGGCGGACTGGGAACCCATAATTTTTATTTCCCAATGAGACAGAGACTGATTTTACTTCATTCATATGCACCTTATTTGCAAGGAGAGGATTAGGTTTACTCAAACCATTGGAAGTGGTCGTCCAGAAATCACATATTTCATTGAATTCCTTTATTGTATCCCCTTCGCGGTAGCCTGCTGCAGGGAAGAATACTGCGCCGGCGACCTCCATAGCATCCCAATCGTTTTCCGTCGAATAGATGTTGTCTTCATAAGTGGATTCAACTTGACTCTGAGTCGTCGGAACAAAGGCGCTGCTCCCCCTGTTGGTCTTTGGATCGACGAATGCATTGGGCACAATGATATGCCCGTTGATCCCGCACACCACGGCGCGGCCTCTTGTGGAGTTGGCAAACAAATATTCAGTTTCCTCCTTCGTGAGCGTCCTCCATACGTTTCCGCCGCACAATCTTGAACCCCAGTCCTGAGTTGAGCTGAAATCCTCCCCTCCCTCAACGCCTGGCAGATATTTTTCCGTATCGGGATCCGTTGACCAGTCGCCGTAGCCCCAGGTGAACAATGATATCTCCTTGTCGTGACCTTCGGCGTACGTGTCCGGTCCGCAGTCATACTGGTTCAGGAAGAAACTCCAGATATTCGTTGCGATTGTGTAACGCAGGTTGCCGGGAGAGAATCGCACCTTCTTTGAAGCACTGACGGAAAACTCGCCGGGAAGGATGACAGGGTGATACTTGCTTCCCGTGAGGGTAAGACGGCCTACGGTGTTGCGCTCGATGTCAAGATTTCCGCCGGTCATCACGAATTTGCCGTCGTCTGTTCCGGTGAAAGTAAGGGTAAGGTTC
>JAZLIS010000094.1:0-67197 GCA_045617505.1 Bacteroidales bacterium
CGGTGATCTTGTTCTGGTTAGTCTCGGTGAAATCGGCAAATAGGTTCCCTTCAGCAATTCCGTCAAACGAAATAGTGAATGTTGAGTGACTGTCATCGGAAACGCTGAAAAGACGGGGATGTCCTTTCAGTCCGAAAGATATTTCAACATCGGGGAGATGATCCGACAAATATTTGTACGAGCCTTCCCCATAATCTCCCGGCACCCAAAGGAAATACGACATCCCCTCATCGCGCAGCACGATAATCGTATTGCCTATCGCATTGACGGAAACAAAGTCGTAATATGTGTATGTTCCGAGGTTGTTAACGGTTGAGGTGGATTCATCATCTATCCAATATAGCCTCTTTGTGGAGGTGTCAAACACAATATAATGCTTGAAGGCCGCAGTCTCGTGGATATATACGACCTTCCTATTAGCAGCAAGAGTAAGCACGGTCCCAGGTTGCAGGACAGGCTTCAACGCACCGTTTTCTGGCCACAAATCCATTGTTGCAGCCAAATCACCGTCCGGACATTCATAGTCCGAAGGGGCGGCTGTATGGCCCGTGTATTTCAGTTCCTTGTTCATAGAGCGAAAGTTTTATTCTTCGAGGGGTTTGCAGATCTGATAATAGACAAAGCCGCCTTCATCGGTCCGTAACTTTTTTACGGAAAGTTTGCAGGCAATATCGGAGTCCATACCGTAGTCATAGAAAATCTTGTTGACGGTAGGTACAAGGCTCTCGAATCCGATAGTCTTGAACTTGCCGTTATACATCACGTCCGCAAGCTGCGTCTCCTGCTCAATCTTCGGATTGAGGGTGAAAGCATAATGGCCGGTCTCCGGTATGAAGAACACGAAGACCTTGGCCATATCCATACCCATTATATCCAGCTCCTTGAACAGCCTGCGAGAGAACGTAATCGAGTTGTCGCGAGTGTCCGCTATCACATAGCAGGCCCGGCGTTCCATCATCCATTTTTTAATTCTCTGTATCATACAGGCGAAGTTAGGGTATCAGGGTTACTGTTGATTGTTATTTGTTATCTTTTTGGCGCGATAGTCCTTACGGGACCGGAAAGATACCGTCTCTATCCACAGGAAGGAAGAGGTCGCGTTGATGTCATCACGATGCCGCTCTGCATCCTCCCTGCTGTAATGAATGAAGGATGTCATTTCGAGATTGTTCGTGCCCCTCAGATTGATGATGTTGACATAGTATTTGTGCCCGAAAAGAAAATCTATGATGCTCTTGAGCACGGTGGTTTCGTTTGCCATATTTATTCGGATTTATTGTTGGACCTGTCTCTTTCGATAACGTTCTGGCGGAGCCTGTTGTCGAAGGCCTGCTCATAGATGCCTGCAAGCAAAAAAGTATTGCCGGTGTCGATGCCCTGTTTTCGCAAATCTGCATCAAGCTGATTGAAGAAACGCTGTGCGCCTTCTTTTTCCGGATCCATATACAGGAGATTTGATTTCGCGAAACTGATGATTGTATCAATTCGGAGATTCTCTTTGTGTACTTCCCCGTCCCGGCCAATGATGCCGCAAAGGAAGCTGCCATCTTCATTGCTCTCGACAATCTCCAGGGCAGTGATGCAGTCCTTGTTCCAGAACTTGATTGTAGCTCCGCTGGCCAAGGTGGAGCGGAACAAGTCGGCGGTCTTTGAATTTATCTCCGCGACAGACATCAGTTCCTGAATCTCCTTTGCTTCGCGCTTCTGGTGCAAGGCCATCTGCACCAGGGAGACAATGGCTCCGTGCTCCTTCGGACTGATGCAAGGTTCAATGCTGATCTTGAATTCACCATTGTTGCAGATTTCATCCGCGCAGGTTTTCATTTCATCCAGACCATTCTGGTCTGTAAGTCCGAATGTGCCGACAATGGCGATACTCCGTACCACTTCGTCACTTACTTCAAAAATAAATTTTGCCATACTATTCTTCTTTGATTTTATTGAATATGTCATTTGCTGCCTGACGTGCTATTCGCAATATGTCTGCATCGCTATGCTGCTTCCTGTGCCGGACTTGGGCAAGGATGTCGGAGATTGCTTCGACCGATAGTCCGGTGAAGTCCCCGACAACCAAGTCCTCGAAGTCCTTGAACATTACTCGGCATCGGATTTTTCAGCCTGCGGATTTTGTTTTGGACGGAAAACAAAATCCGCCCAGATGTCGAGGAACTGCTGCCCGGCATAGATTGCCAATTCTTCAGTCCTGAAGGCAAGACGAGACCCATAGCTCGTGTACGCAACCGACGAAACGTAATTCGCAACCGCAAACGACACGCCGCCATCCGCGTACGCGTAGTTACTCGACCGAAGCACCACACGGGAGCGGTCCTTCTCGCTCATCTTGTCTATCTCGTTTTGTGTGTAGAGATAAAACCAAGGGAACCACCTGTATTCACCTTTCACAAACTGCGGCTCCCATCCCTCGTTGAGGGCTGCGGCTATGACACGGAGTTTGAGGAATGCGAGAAGGTCCGGAGAAAGTTTCCCTATCATTTGCGCATCTGACATTTCTTGCACGAGTTGATGATTTTCGCCAAGAGCCTTGCAAGCGTCCTCAAATGTCTTGATACGCTCCGTCACGGGCCTGTTGTCGGCTTTCACTTCATCGACAAGAGTAAGCACTCCGTTTTTCCATTCGGCAGTCTTGCCGTCCGGTACTGTAATTTTGATTTCCTTTGACATAATAAAATTGATTTAAGGGTTATTCCTGTTTTCTTGATTTCTTCTTTGCTTCCTGCATAGCCAGGCGCAGCTTGTATTGTTGAGGTGTCTCGAATCCTTGGCAGTCATCAGCATCTTCCTCGTAGCGGCCCAGACTAAATGAATATCCGTATAGTCCGCAGGCTTCCGGCCAAATCTCTTTTGGATCTACGCGGCTGTCTGGCCTTGGACCCTCCGGCCTGTAATGAGCGCACAAAGGGCACTTCTTACAACGGTGGTCGTAATACTGCTTTATCATATACCGTAGTGCTTTTCGAGTTCCTTTTTCAGCGGAGCGACAAAGCCTATGGTGGAGTTGTTAATCCAGATCTTCTTTCTGAACATTGCCTGTAAATCTTCCACACGAGGACGGCTCTTGTAAATGCCGCATTTGATGTTATCAGACTCCGCGTTCAGCTGGAATGGTACACGGTCCCCAAAGTAAGTGTTGAAATACATTGACTGAATGCTGAGGCTGTGATGTGTCATATCATATTTTTCGATGAGTGCGGACAATTTATCCCATTCGTACCAGCAGGGAAGATGCAACGCAAAGTTCCTGGACGGGTGCCCTTCCTTGATGAGTTGCGTTCTGGTCTTCGCCATCATCACGCGCCAGGGATTATTGTCGGATTTGGAGAATGTGATGTCAGGTTCCAGCATCTTGAGGAATTTTATATCAGCGAGGTCAAAATTGTTGACTGCGTAGATGTCATCGGCGGCCCAGACAAAGCCCTTCTGCCTCGGAAACGTCCTATGAAGTGTTTGCATCTTGTTGATGATGTCGAGGGCCGGCAGGTATTCTCCCTCAATGGGAGCAACACGCGGTGCCAGAATGTGAAACGTCCTCTCATAACAGTCAACGATTGGGTGATGATCTCCCACCACCGCGACAAGGTAATTTTGTTCCTTGAAGTGCTTGTGCCAACCGGCAAGGGCATATTCCAGCTCCCGGCCTTGCGCTCCGGAATCCAGATAAGGGATGCCGACAATGATTGTGTCAGGTGTGATTTGTGGTTTCATATCATAGGTTTTTGATAAAATCATTGAAAGATACGGGAGGACACAATTCCTCCGTTCGTTTTGCACGGGCATATATTCCGTCTCCGACTTTTACATAGACTCTCTCTCCAAGCCTTATCACAAAATACTGCTTCCCGGCTTCCGCACCCCACTCTGATTTTCCCTTCCAGACTCGAATATCCTTTATGCGGAATGTCATTGAGCGTGATGTATAGCCGTAGTGGAATGTGACATAATCATACTTCCGTTCAAATGTGATGTCGGTGAGGTCTTTCTTGAATATGCTTATATTCTCCGGAGCGCAATAAAATTCCGCGCATTCAGAATCAATATTTTCATAACTCGAACACTCTTCATCAATCACCCGGAAAAGTCTCTTCATCCAATACGGCTTCAAGTCCCTATATTCCTCCTTCTTCACTCCAGACTCAATCATTTTGTACCATTGAGCCTTCAATATCAGATGAAGTTCTTTCATAACAGCCCGATTGCTTTTTCGATAGCGGCAACGGCTATATCATTCCAATCTCGTTTGGCGAGATTACTATTTTGAGTAATCTCGTAGAAGTCTCCTTGAATGAGTCCCCAATGCCAATCCTTGCTCCAGCCAATTAAGACAGGGTCCCACGGATGCGAAATAAGGATTGTGATGTCTTTCTGCATAAGCCAATCAAAGACTTCGGCAAAGCAGGTTATAGCGTGACGGTCAGGTTCGGGATGCTCAACTGTTGAACAGTCTTCCCAATCTATTTCGTATCCTTTTGCTTCAAGTTTAACCGCCAACTCGTTAGGAATTGATGTTGTGTATCCCATAATCACTTCTCTTTGATTTCTTTGTAATACACCCCATCGTTACATTCTTCGATAGGGCAAGGTTTATGCGTTACCTCCGGACGGAGGTCACACCTGCAACAGGTGTTATAAAAGCCCTCTTTATAGGTCTTTCCGTCAATTTCAATTGTTTTCATATCCATATCAAATAGTATTAGTTTGCTGCGTATAAGGCTTCGCAAAGCTGTCGAGCCATTCCGCATTCAACGGCGTTTCCGATATATTTCTTGTTCTCGCTTTTTGTCCCAAGAAGGGTATAGTCTTTCGGGAAACCCATTATCTGCAGTAATTCATCAATACGGAGCATACGCATTTTTATATCAGAGATTCCGTGCTCTGTGCAGAATTCTTTCATACTCCGCATAGCCGCAGTATCCGATTCTGAAGGTTCAAGATAGGACGGACCTTCTTTTGTGAATATGGCATACATTGGCCTTTTGTCCTGCCTGGCGATAATTGTGGGGCTTGGACGGTCTGTTGAGTACATCGGCCACCCATATTGAGGGTTCATCAGATATGCGCTGACAAGATTCTGCTTCGGTGTTGACGTGACCGTGCCGCAGGGCTGCTCTATTGAAGCCGGTGAACCTTGGCCGTATTGTTGGTCAATAAAATGCGATACCTTAACCAATCCAAGCCTATCCTTTGTTGTGATGGTTGGTGCCGGTTCGTCTATGCTGACATTATTCCCTTTCCCGTTATAGACTGTCACAAAGCTGTGATGATCCTTACAAGTGACTGTGCCAGCCGGTTTCTCAATTGATATGCACTTGGACTTATCATCGCCGGAATAATTTTTCATCAGGAACCTCGCTTTGACAACGCCTATTCTTGACTGCGTGCATACAGTCGGGCAGGGTTCATCAATTCCAGGCGCAATATATTTTCCGCGCTGGCTCATTGAATTGTACTTGATGAGGAAATTGCTTTCTCCCTTAACGACAAACTTCATTAGTCCTGCCATTATTCGCTTGAGAGTGGCATCGCAGAGAGGCTTGCTTCGAGTGAAGATGCTTTCGCCCTCATCATCAAGACATAGAACTTCCCTGACGGGTCTCCACGGTTGGAGCTGACCGAACAGTCCGGCTTCAGGATTTCGCGCGTGTGTTGGCTCCGGAAAGGCTATTGGAAGCGACCTTTTTGCGAAGATGCCGAAATATCTCCGGCGAGAGGTGTATGCTCCATAGTCTGCGGAATTCAGTATGCGGTGGTCGTACTCATATCCATATTTCTTCACCTTGTTCACCCAACGTAGGTAGAGACGTCCCCTGTCCTTGCTGACAGGATGTCCGTTTTCGTCCAGGTCTCCCCAACACATAAATTCCTCAACATTCTCCATCTGGATATAGTCGGGGTTAATTGCCTCGATATATCGAAATAAATGCTCTGGTAGTGTGCGTGAATCGGCATCACGAGATTGTCCTCCCTTTGCCCTTGAATAGTTGGTGCATTCGCAGCTGGCCCAAAGGACGATTATCGCATCTTTCTTCCTGCGAGCCTTCTTCACGAGATCCACAAGAGGTGAAACGTCTAATGTTCGGATATCCTCGGTGAAATGAACGCATTCCGGATGATTTGCGAGGTGGGATGCAATGGCGTGAGGATCGTGATTGACGCAAGCAATCACCTTGGCACATTTTTGCTCCCTGAACATTGCTTCTTCAACTCCGGTAGTCACGCCACCAGCTCCACAAAATAGGTCAATATAATATAGCATATACTAATCGTGTTTAACATTATGTCCATAGTCATATTCGGTGTTCTCTAATTCAAGCCGTTCCCGAAACAGTTGAGGCTCCGGATTGAGTATGAACTTTGTAAGATTGCGCACCTTCGCTTCCTGCTCCTTGCTTCTTTTCAGAAGGTCACCGTCAAACTTCCCTGCGCGTCTCAAAGCAAAGTATTGCTGTTGCAGTTGGTCCTGCTTCTGCACTTCCCGTGCATATTCTTCTATCGTAATCATAGGGCTAATCCTCGTTTCCTTCCAGATCACATTCCACCATAATGTCACCGCCCAACTTTGTGATGCCGATGAAATGCTCACACTCAACGCAATTAAAGGGGCATTCGTGAATTGCGCTCGTAGGGGTTATTTCAGATACCGCTTTGTACATCTTCCTTTACCTCCTTGAATAATTTATTGAGTTCTTCTCTACACTTGTAGTATCTTGAGCAGTTCTTGCAGTTGCCCTCCCCTTCTGACATATCAAAATCATAATAACAGAGGTTTGCCAACCTTTCAAGTTCTTCATTTTTCATATTATTTCATCATTATGAGTTGCTCAGTTCTGTCATATATCTCCTTGCACTCCTCATCCCAATCTTTGAGGGCTTTGGATAAAAGGGCATAATTGTCTTTCTCGAAGTCAACATTGTTGTACTTGAGCAAGAATTTTTCAACGAGGCTCCTTATCTCACTGCTATGATATTCGAGCCACATAGCCACCAACTTCCTTCTTGGGAAGCAGAACCGGTCCCAAAACCACTTTTTCAGGTCGGGCCATTCATAGATTTTGATTTTTATTTCTTTCATTTCCGTTTGATAAAATGTTTCACTTTGAAAAGTATAAGCCATAACCTCGCTACAAATAGTGTTGGTGCCGCCGCCCTGTACAAGGAATAGGAGTTGCGGAATAGTCCACGCCACCCTACGCATTCATAGCGGAAGTCCTCGTTGACATATTCCTCCTCCTCGCACCCGTAGTCATCGCAGTGGTAGTAGCCAGTGCATTGCCAATCGAATCCCATCATCTTGAGGTCGCAGGCTGCTTCATAGCCGACGATTCTCTTTCCGCGAATGTCTCGCATTTCAAATTCTCCTGTCAGTTTCATCAGGTTCCTCCTTATCCCATTTTTCCATAGCATTACACACTCCTATGAGTGCTTCCTTTACATAGAAAGGGACTTCTTGCCCACCAGAATTACCAACACCAATCCTTACGCATTCCATATACACTTTCTGCTTTGGAAGATTAAAGGTTATGCAGATGTCTCCGTCTCCTACACCACGAAGAAACCAGACCTTGTTTCCGTCACCGTTTAATGAAATCAACTCTTTCATAAAATTGTATGATTTGAATGTTTGTTATTTCTGGAACAGGGAATCGTGATTGATTATGTCCGGTGCCCATTGTATGCTATCTTCCACAAGTGCCTGATAAAACTTGCCCGTTGTGGCCTTGTGCTTACCCAATTCAAACCAATGTTTGAACTTTGCACGCTGAACGAATATCCTGTGAACTCCGTTCGCATCTTTTTCTATCCTTGCTTTTACCATATCACTTGATTTTTGAGAATGGTTCAGTCTGACCTATGGTATTGTCAAAATCTGACAATAGCTCTGATTGCCCGTGTTCTTTGAGGAATATGCGCAGCTGGGTATAGTGCTGGTGATTTGTCAATTTGCTGGCTTGGAAGCGAAGGGACTTGCGCTTGTCTGCGATTTGCTGAATCTCAATGTTGATCTGCCTCTTCCTTTCTCGTGTAATGGCCCAATTTTCCAACTCCAGCATAAGTTTGCGCTGCTTATAGGATAATTCCGTTTCCTCATTGCGAAGCACGTCATTCAAGCCAATTGACAACTCGGCCCTGACGGACCGGCGGATGCTGTCCAAGTCAAGAATCTTGCTTTCTGTTATGCACGCAATCACCCGTTCCGTGCAAGTGTCTATGAATTGCTCAATGTTCATATCAGATTTCAAACAATGTTAGTTGGCGGCTAATCCTGCCGTTTTGTTCTTCTATGCCAAACACCTCTTCCTGAAATCGTTTCTCCTGTGCGTCATAGTAATATTTGTCTTTCTCGCAGCCGAAGAAATCAAGACCGAGTTTGTATGCGACTATCCGTGAGCTGCCGGAACCGAGGTGAGTATCAAGAATCCTGTAACCAGGCAGTGCGTAATTCTTGAAAAGCCAATGATATAATGCCTTCGGTTTCTGTGTCGGGTGGATGCGCTTTTCGTTGAGGGCCTTGTTTCCCTGCATCCTGTCTCCGTGTTCAAGGCTCTCTCCCTGCATCATTCCATTCCACATATACCGGAACAGCCTCACTGAATCAAAAATGTCAGTCGCGGCAATCTCACAATCCGAAAATGTAGAAGAACCGTTGACTTTATCCCAGACAATGCGACCCGGGGAGAAGATGAAGTCATAATAATTACATCCCCACACGATATAATGCTTTGATATGCGCAGCAGTTCTTCAAAGTATTCCTTGCCGGGCACTTCCCATTGTTCGCAAGGTTTATACAGCCGCAATACACCTATCTTCGACTCCTTATTCCCATAGAACTTCCTGCGCTCTGGACCGCTGAAATACGGAGGGTCAACAACTGCCAGGTCAAAGGACTTGTCAGGTTGCTCTCTCATATAGTTGAGGCAATCGCCGAAGTATATTTCACTTGTAGGCATACCTATTTCAGATAACTGAACTGCATTGTCTTTCCTGAAAGGATGGGAGTGAGCAGCGGCCTTGTCTGCTCCTTGTTTGCCAGAAGGAAGTCCGCAACTGCCTTGCTGCAAGTCAACAGATGAAACTCTTTCCGGTTCGGGCCGTAGGGGTCATATACCTTGTCTGGGGAGAAGTTCAGCCTGTCATCTAAGAATGGCATCAGTTCTTCCTTCGTGAGGTGCATTTCGTTCTTCGCGAAGTCATACACTGTTTTCCAGGCAGACAGGAAGTCAGTTTTGAACCGCTTACGGGAATCCAAAGAGCCGTCATCGCATTTCTGCGACCACATTTCTGCTGCTGCAATCCTTTGGTCGGCATTCATCGAAGCCCAATTCCTGCCGCTGGTAAGATTGTAGTTCACCAATTTCTTGAACTGCTTGCACGGCGCAATATAATTCCTGTTGAAGAAAAAGAATGAGATAATCTCAAGTTCAATCTCTTCATCACTCGGTTGAGGCTTATGGGAGTTGCGGCGTTGAGGCCGCGTCTGGTTGTTTGCCGACATCGGCACCGGAGGACACTCGGCCGGGGTCGGCTGATCCGGCACCGCATCGGCATCAATAAATCTGACATTCGAGACGGATGATACATCAATGAGCAGAATATCCTTCCGCAAACGTATTTCCTGTCTCCGCTTTGCCGCCTCAATATACCTTGTCTGGATGCCTCTTGAAGTGAGCACGCAGGACGAGTCGTACACCCCTTTGTCGAAGAAGGAACGTCTGACCAACCCTTTGACAACCTCATCCACCAGGCTGGGACTAAAACCTGCACCTAATCTTCTTGCGAACAATAGACACTCGTCTTGACCCCATTGGCAGTAATATCCTTCTGAGTTGTAAATCTTGCAAAGCAGGCGGATGGCGATATATGACCCTTTCTCCCCGAACTCCCCTTCGATAAGTGCGACCTTATCATCCTCAAAGAAATTCGTGTTGAACGGGAAATAATCAATGCCGGAATTATTTTTCATACAGTCAATAAATAGTTCTGAACTTCGTACATAAATTCATCGAGAGAACGGCATACGACATACTTGTACCCTGCGCTCTCGGCAAGTGCCTGCCATTCTTTCTGCTCATCAGACTGCTTCCCTTTCGGGGTTTTCATTTCGATAAGCAGCGCACCGTACAGGCTGTTTTTCTGAAGCAGAATCAAATCTGCCACACCGGAAACTGCACCCTCTTCCTTCAATCTCTGTCCGGATGGACACCAGCTCTTGACACCGTACTTTGTCATCTTCGTGACAGTCTCCCTCTTTTCACCGTTTGGAACGGCAAAAAGGAGATTGGCTATCCGGCTGTGCTGGAAACGGAACCAATCCACGCACTGCACCTGAATGTCGTGTTCCTTGATGTCGGGAACCAGGGCCTTCTTTGCAGTCTTTTTGTTCTGCGCCTCGGCAAGCTGGCGCATTATGGCTTTCCTCGCCTTCTCGTTATCTATCTTCTCCATTCTCAAACAGGTTAAAGAACGAATCAACCAATTCGTCAAAGTATTGTGTCTCGGTCGGGATGTCATCATCAGCGGCCATAATCTCATTGGCAATGGCCTTCTTCGTGTGGATGATCCGATATAATGCGTGGTCTATTGTCCCCTTTGCAATCAGATAGTAACAGGTCACGTTATCCTTCTGGCCGATACGGTGCGCCCGGTCCTCGCATTGGCAACAATCTGAATATGTCCAGGGGAATTCTACAAACGCCACATTCGATGAAGCTGTAAGTGTGAGACCAACGCCGGCGGCCTTGATGGAGCAAATAATCAGCTGGGCCTGTCCTTTCTGGAACGCATCAACGGCGGCTTGTTTCTCGATAGCACTATCTCGTCCTGTAACCTTGACGGCAGACGGAAAAGCCTTCATCAGATCATCAACGATTTCGTGATATGAGCAGAAAAGAATGAGCGGCTTGCCTGAAGCAAGAAAGACATTCACAAAATCAATGGCTTGCTTGACCTTGCCCTTTGCTGCAAGGCTGCGGAGCGTCATAAACTGAACGAGTGCCTTCATCCGCATCTTGCGGCGTATTTCCCGGTCTGAACAGTAACGATACTCGCGGAGGAACTGTGCAAGGTCATTTTGGGCCATCATATATTCCTCTCCGTTGGATATGTCAACATACAGGTCAACCCGTGTCTTGTCAGGTAACTGCGTGAGAACCTTTGCCTTTTCGCGCCGTATCATACAACGGCCGTACAACTCTTGTGACAGGTCGGTCAGGTTCTCGCCTTCGCCGTATCTGCTCATAAAAGTGGCGCGGCCTCCGAACTCATTTAGCCTTCCCATAATTGAGAGCTGAGCGACAAGATCCTCCGGACGGTTAACGACAGGAGTACCGGAAAGAAGAATTATCCATTCCTTGCCATTGACAATACCTTTCGTGAACATCGTCTGTTGTGCGGACGGATCCTTCACCCTGTGTGATTCGTCAATGATGACGGATTTGAACAATCCTATCTGGGGGCAGAACACTACGTCTTTCAGCCTGAATTCCTTTGAATCGGAAGTGATGTCCCAAACGAAATATTTTCGCAGTGATTCGTAGTTGACGATAGCGACCTTCTGCATCCCTTTCATCTGGAGCAGGTACGGCCAAGTGGTCTTTGTCTGGTTGTCGAGGATGAGCGCTTTCTTGTCGGTGAACTTCTCGAATTCGCGCTGCCAATTTATCTTCAGGGACGAGGGGCAGATCACCAGGCACGGATAGGCGTTTGCCGTGTCAACGATTCCGATACTCTGCAAAGTCTTACCAAGGCCAGGCTCATCACCAATGAACAGGCGCTTGTGCGAGAGTCCATATACGATGCCCTCCTTCTGGTACTCGTAAGGTTCTATCTTCAGATTATGTTTCAGTTCCGTACTCATTTGAAGTTTACTATTTCATCAACGATTTCCTGACGTGTGGTGCCGGGAAGGTACTTGTTCAGTATGGTGTCTAAGCAACGGTCATAAAAGGTCTCGAATTCGTGCTGGTCCATTGAAGCGAAGGATATGCTCTTTGTCACAACTACGGCCCGGCTTCCGTGATATACGACGTTCGCATATCCGAGGTCAAGTTTCAGGCAGGCGAGCATATCATCTTCGCTATGGATATTGAGCATCAGATGCAGACGTTCCGGAAGGTTCTGGAAAGTAAGACGCACAAGAGCGAAGAATTTCTTGTGAAATTCATAGTTCCTGGGAAGAGTGATTGAACACTTGACAACGCTTCCTTCGCGAAGCCGTTGCTTCTCGTCATAGTCGCTGTCATACATTGGAATCAGCCCTTGTGCAGTCACTTTGCAGAATATATCCATTGCTTACAGGTTGAGGCACCAATACTGAAATGCTAATTCATCGTATTTGTCCTTGCCACGCTGATATGTGGCATCACCTCTTCTTATGAACACCTTGAAGATGTGGAAGTTCTTTTTGCTTATGGCATAGACAAAATCCTTGTCGGAGTGGGCTATGTCCATATACCAGGCACGGCTGCGGTCGATGTCGAAATAGTCGTATGCTTCCTCGAATTCCGCCTGGCTGCTGGCCGATGTCGTTTTGAGATCTCCGCCGAATCCGAACTTCGAGAGCCACCAATCCCACTTGCAGCGCGTGTCCAGCGTGAAGGGGAATCCGCCGTACTCAAACTTCTGGGCCTTGTTGACCATCACCGTCTGTGTATCTGCCAATTGCAGGACGTTGGCAAGGAAAGGGTCGTGTTTGGCGTATGAGCGCAGCGAGCGGAACATTTCTTCGCCGAAGCGGAATTCATCTTCCGAATACTGCACGTCATCAACGGTGTAGCGATAGTAGTTGACTCTGTCTGGTTCAGTGATAATGGCATCAACCAGATTCCCCAGACGGAACGCACGTTCTTTGTCTCCGTACTCCGGGTGAGGGTGCAGGAGATTCTTCAAGGCCGTGAGGTCAGAATTACTGACCTCAGACCTCAAATAGTATTCGTCCGGATTATGATTGCCCATATCAGCGTGCTTTTACTTCTTCCAGATATTCTATGTGCTCGCTCTGAATCCTGATAGGGGAGACCTTATCGTTGGCGAGTTTCTCGGCGAAGGTGATCTGCTGCTTGAAGGTCTTGTCCAACTCTTCCTTTGTCATCGTGCATCCCACCTTGGTCCACCATAGTCCGAATACCTCGGAGTAACCCTCTATGTTGAGGATGTTCATCTTGAGTTTGACGGAGGATTTCGGCTGGTATGCCGGGCAAGCGTCTCCCTGATGATTGCCGGTCTCGGCTCCAGATGCTCCGAATAGGCTGTCCATCTGGCTGCTCTGCTGTGCGAACTCCTTCGCTTTCTTTTCCTCTTCCTCGCGCTTCTTGCGCTCTTCCTCGCGTCTGCGTGCTTCGGCTTCTTCCCTGGCGGCTATCTCTGCCTTGCGGCGTGCCGCCTCTTCTGCAGATGCTTTGGCAATTGCTTCAAGTTCGCGCTTCTTTGAAGGAAGCCTGTTAATATAATCATCACGAGTGTTCTCAATTTCGAACTTGTATTGCTCCCTGAGTTTTCCTTCCTGAACCGTTGTAATCTCCTGGCGGATTGCGGACAGCTCCTGCTTCGTCAAGGTAAGAGGGAGACGGACGGAACTCATAAAACGTGTATTCCAATCTTTCGGCAACTCGGTATCGAAATCGCGGATCCGGATTTCATAATCTCCGAAGTTTTCGAGGGTTATGCTGCCAAACAAATTGGTAAGGCTGTTCAGTGCCTGATTGATGCAGGCATTGTAGAATGATGACAACTCGTTCTCGCAGTCTGCGCGGAAAGTGTTCTTGTCATTCTCTATCTGGATTCGGCGTGCTTCTTCCTGCCTGCGTCTCTCTTCCTCTTCGCGCTTTTTAGCGGCGTACTGATTGCGAAGCTGCTGCAATTCCGCCGGAATTGTTCCGGCTTTGGTGACATCAATGTCATTCTCCATTGTGGTGAATACCTTACGGTAATCGTCCATCAACTTTGTGATAGGGGAACGTGCATCGTTCATCTTCCTGACCGTCTTTTTCGCCCTGTCAATGAATAGTGCTGCTTCCTGATCCAAAGCATCCGTCATTCCGGAAGCCTTGATTCTTCCCAGCAACTCTTTCCCGAATTCGATGCACTTGTTATGTGAGGTGAGGTTGCCCTGATACGCCTGCGGCGCGTTCTGGACTATCAGACCGGCATTCTCCGGTGTGATGACTGTTAATTCTCCTGCCATAGCTGTCCAGATTAGAATGCACCGTCATTTGAATCTTCCACCTTCACGCCACCGGAAAAATCCGGCTGGTTTCCGAAAGGCTCTTGGGGCTGCGGCTTCTCTTCTGGAGCGCCACCTTTCACGCCGTAGTAATCGTCAATCTCCGGTTGAGGCTCTTCCTGCTCGGTCTGCAACTCTGTCCCCTTGCCGATGCGGAGTTTCGGATATGTTTTGAATGCGTGCTTGATGAGCTTGGCGCAGAGGAAACCTGAATCAATGCCAACACCCTGTTCGGGATTGCCGTACAGTTCGTTTGCCTGCCCTTCCCATTGGTTCGTCTTGTAGTTGTAACGAGTGTTGTTTTTCAGCGAGTAGTTCATCAGGCGCAGCCAATCCTCTTCGTACATTACGGAGTAGTCCACGCTGCCGTCATTACGGGTGATGCGCAGAAATGCGGCAACGATGTGGCCGGAGGTGTGCGGAAGATGACACGTATAACTTACTGATTTGCGGCCGTCCTTATCGGAGAAGGAGAACTCATCTTCTGCATATACCAGAGTCGGATTGTCCGCATACCTTATCTGTCCGCAACGTTGGCGCTGGACAAGCTCGCCGTATCCGGAAATTGTCAGGACGCAGCGGCCCTCGTAGTCATACACGTTCTTTCCTTTGGCCGCATCGTAGTGCTGTCCTATCTTGGCATTGCGGCCCATAAGATAGCACTGTGCTCGTGCTCCCGGTTCCAGAGACAGGCCGCAGACGGCAAGGTCTATGAATGCCGTGAAAATGGAGAATGGCGTTGATTTGTCGCGCAGCTCAGGCTTTTCATCCAGAAGCGCCGAGAAATAACGGCTTTCTTTCTCATAGACGCTCTCCGCGTCCTCGTCCCTCCAGATTGTGGAACGGATCTCGATGAAACGAGACTTGACGGCTTCGTTCTTTACGATGTCGAGCGGATTCATCTTGTTGATCTGCTCTACCGTCAGTTGAATTGAATTGTTCATAATACTTGTGTTGTTAAAGTGTGTAAAACTTTGTGGCTACAAGCGGACTCGGACCGCCTTTTGTCCTCTCGATGTCCAGCGCTCGCGTATAAGAAGATTTGACTGAACACCTTCGGCTTCTGCACCTGCGTAGCCTTTTATGTCTCAAAGCATCCCTGCCTTGTATTCTTCACGGTGGTACCGGCGCATTATCTCGCTGTGGACTATCCCTTTCCCGAGTGCAGTCTTGCAATTTCTCTCATCCATTTCTTCCCAGCAGCTCTTTGCGAACTCGGCCCTAATGCGCTCCTGTTCATCTTCCGGCAGACCGGATATGTCGGCATATATTGCACTCATAGGTAATCCTGTACTTTGTTCTGCAACTTCCTCAAGACCGTTGTCTGATATTCCAGCTTGCCCGGTCTCTTGCGCGGCTCTATAAGACCGGCCCTGCGCCACCTGTCAACGTTGGCCCTGCCGAACATAGAATAAGCCTTTGCCTGGGATACGTACTCCGGATCCGAGCTGCTTGACTTGATGAGTGTGACAACCCTGACCGCGACATCGTTTATAAATGTCTCATAAGTCACTGTTTTGTCTGCGAATGCCAACTGTATCATTGTCGTTGAACGTGAATATTGGGATGTGTCCTGTTTGTGGGTTTACGTAATGTCTGCGCATTTCCTCGCGCATCCTCCGGTATTCCTCATAGAACCCTTCGGGAATTTTGTTCGAGGCCATAACTCTCATAACCGTTTTCAATGTTGAAGATTATTACCTGCAGATCCCTGACGAACTGCCTTACTGCATCAACAGGAGTATCTGGAGTGTTGAGGAAGCTCTTGAACATTACCGGAGAAGAAATGCGATACATTCGCCGGTCTTTCAGGTCTGCTTCGGAGGCCCTGACATTGAAACCGTAGGACTCCAGCTTGCGTAATATACGTGCCATTCCTATTCCTCCTCGCTTGCAGTAAACATCCCGCCCTTCTTCCTGTCCTCGATATTGGTTCGGATAAGACCGGTGACTATCAGGTAGAATACAGCCGTGATGAAGCAATGAGGCTTCCAGAATCCGATGACGAGGCACGCGAAGAAAATCAGCACACAGGTGAGCCAGACCGATTCCTCGATGATATTGATGATGGCGTACAGGATTTCTCCTTCATTACGGTGATGGATGGCTAATACAAGTCTCTTGAAAATTGATTTACCATTTCTAAAGAGAGTTACTGCAATGTTTCTTTCTTTTTTCATAATGCTATGGTTTTATTTGATTCTCTTCACGGCGATTGTACGCTCTTCGTTATTCGATATGGTCTCATACTCCTGATTCCATTCGACTGCACGAGCTGCTACGAGAGCTTTGATGGAATTCCTACGCTCAATCGGAAACGTCAATTTCCTGCCTACTCGCAGGCTCTTTATCCTCTGAGTGTCCGAATTTTTGTCAATTGGTCTCCCCATTTTTTGGTTAGATTTAATTATTTAGTTAACTTTCAATTGCAAAACTAAAGTATATTTTCGTTACTTCCAAATAATTTAGCAATTATTTTTTCGTTACTACATAAAATAATTGAATGAAAATAACTTAAAGTATTGATAATTATGAATTTGGAGAAAATTAGACGGCTTTCTGAATCTCGTCAGGGAGGGTTAAAAAAGTTAGCCTTAGATATCGGGATGAGCGAGCAGAATCTGCATCGTTGTATGAATAACAATAAAATACAGGCAGGAGACTTGGAAAAAATTGCGTCACTACTCGGTGTTAGCTTGCTGACATTCTTTGATGAAGATCCTGTGGGCAACAAGGCTATCGCATCGGGCAATAACTCGGTTGCAGCAGTAAACAGCGAGGTTAACGGCAACAAGGCATTGGAAGAGAAGGTGCAATTGCTTGAGCAACTACTGAAAGAGAAAGAAAGGACAATTCAGATACTGATGAACAAATGAAAGAAAACGGGGATAAAAGATTCAAGATTGTAGTCTCTTCGGTTGTCATTGTAATTCTGATTGCATTTACATACGCATTGGCTTGCAACGGCAGATATGCAAGAGTAGGCGAGGGAGCAGCGATGTTTGACAAATGGAAGAAGGTTCTGCTTGTGCCGTCACCGGACGGAACCTATGTGCCGTATGAAAAAGAATAGGTTCAAGATTAAAACATTGATGAAAGTACAATGATAAAATTTAGAACTTTCGCCTATGTTGCTGAATGTCAATATGGAATTGCAGCGGCCCAGGCTGCGATTAAGCAGAATAATTAGAGAGCTAATTATCAATAAATTAGGCGGTAATGTGGCTCGCACGGGCTACTGCCGCCTATTTTCTTTTCGTTCATTCTGCACGTTTTTCGTGCAGACCTTACGTGAAAATTTAGAGAGAATTGAGAAGCTCCGCACGTTGGCTTTAGAGTTGATTTAGACACGTATAAGATATGGCTACAATGAAGATTTGCGTTCAGAAGCAGCGCAGGGACGGGTTCTATCCGGTTTACATCAGGGTAACGCACCATACCAAGGTCGCATACATCAAGACCGACAAAATGGTCAACTCCAAGGGTATCACAAAGACTCGCGAAGTCAAGGATCCTTTCGTGGTTCAGTCTCTTTCCGGAAAGATTGTGGACTATATGGACCGGCTAAACAAGAAGGACATAGAGACCTGGACGGTAAAGCAGGTTGTAGATTTCCTTCTGAACGAGACTGCGGACATCTGTTTCAGCGATTATGCAAGGCAGCATATAATGAAGATGAAGTTGGCAGGTCAGGCGCGTAACGCTCGCAACTACGACCTTGCGCTGCAAAGTCTGGAACGTTATGCCGGTACCAACAAGACGATGTTCAGCAGCCTTACGTCATATTTTGTCAACAATTGGATCTCTTCCTTGTCAACAACGCACCGGGCAAAAGAAATGTATCCTGTCTGCATCCGCCAGATATTCCGTGCCGCATTGAATGAGTTGAACGACTATGACAGTGATGTCATCAGGATACGCACGAATCCCTGGCCGAAGGTTAAGATACCGTCCGCGGACCGTCCCGATAAACTTGCCATCACGCCCGAGGAATGTCGCGCTTTCTTTTCCGCTCCGCTTCCGGAGAGCAAGATGAAGGAACCTCTTTCGGGACTCGGCCGCGATGTGGCTATGATGGTGCTATGCCTTGCCGGAATAAACACTGTTGACCTGTTCAATCTGAAGAAGTCAGATTTTCGGGACGGGAAGATTTGCTACAAGCGAGCAAAGACAACGAAGGCTCGTGCTGATGATGCTTACATAGAAATGCGCGTCCCTTCCATTCTTTTGCCCCTATTTTCGCGCTACGCCGCCAAAGATGATGCGGAATACCTTTTCAACTTTCACGAGCGTTATTCGTCCTCGGATTCGTTCGGAGCGAATGTCAACCGGGGAATCCACGACATCTGTGACTCAATGGGTATGGCAAAGGATGACAGGTATTGTGTATATACCTTCCGGCATACCTGGGGGACCGTAGCGCAAAATGATTGCGGCGCGTCTGTTTCCGATGTCGCTCTCGCTATGAATCATTCATCAGGGAATACCATCACGCGCGGCTATCTCAAGATGGATTTCTCGCCAGCCTGGGAGCTGAACGAGAAAGTCGTAGAACTCATTTTCTTCTCGGAGAAAGAATCTCACCGCACACAGAAGCCGAAAGATGAATCATTCTCACGCTTCTCTGCCAAACAACTCATTCGTGGTACCGCTTATTTCCGGGGACGGCAGCTCGGTAAGATAGAGGATATAGGATTCAATAATGTCGATGAAGTTATTTCCGCTCTGGTGAAGTTTGTGCCGGAGGACGTGCCTGTACGCTCAATGGTGCAGTTCAAGGTTGAAAATCTCGACAAACATCAGGCTGCCATCTATGAACGAATGAAGGGCAAGGGCTTCTGATTCTTTCAGGGGGCTGGGGGTAACTTTCTTTGGCAGGGGTTTGGGGACGGCAAGTCCCCATTATCATTTCTGAAAGAAATAAAAATTATTGTTATTGTTTTTTTTCTCGCGCGCGTGCGTGCGCACACGCGCGCCAAGAAGAATAATAATATACTCTTATTTCTTTACTCTACTCTCTTTTGTTTCAAAATGTATGCATTATCGGCCAAAATGTATGCATTATCGCTGATAATGTTTACATGTATACATTTTGAGCAATAATGTTGACATTATCAACGAAAATGTTGACATCGTGCATACATTAAGAAAATGCACACTTTGCGCGGAAATCGTGCAGCATGTGCATTTCTAAAATAGACGGTTATAGACTACTTGATTTTGGACAGCTCGACAAGTTTGTCCTCAATCGTTTTGTCCTCTTCCTTCCTGACTTCCGCCTGTATGGACTGCATCTTCGGTGTGGTGTACTGCATAAACTTTTCAGCCATCGTAATGCGCTCAACAGGTTTCAATGCCTTGAAGTCAGAATCCATCAGGCCACTTTCTGAATAATCATCAAGAAGTTCCTGGATTACTGCCTTCATCTTCTTCGTTGTCTTGTTCTGGGAGCCGGGTAGCCGGCCTCCTGTTTTTCTTCCTTTTGCCATACCGTCAGTTAATACTTAAAAAGTTGGAGCAAATATAGGTCGTTAAATTAGCCGCAGAATTATAAGTATTTACTTAAAAACATAATACAATGGGACTAATTGGATCGGCCATAGGTGCTGGAATGCAGGCGGCAGGAGCTATTTTCGGCGGCATCAAGACTGCCAAGGCAATGAAAGAGGTTCAGGCAAACCTCAAGAAACAGCAGGAAGCGAATCAGGATTGGTATGACAGAAGGTACAACGAGGATGCTACACAGAGGGCAGACGCGCAGCGCCTTCTCACTATGACTGAGGAATCTATCAAGAACCGTAACAGGCAGGCGGCAGGTGCTGCGGCCGTTATGGGCGGAACCGAAGAATCTGTTGCGGCGGCCAAGGCTGCCAACAATCAGGCTCTCGCAGACACTATGAGCAATATCAATGCTCAAGCAGATGCTCGCAAGGATGCAATTGAGCAGCAATTTCAGGCGAAGGACGCGGCTCTCCAAGGCCAGCAGAATGAACTAACGATGAAGAAGGCCGAAGCTACTGCACAGGCAGTCCAGGGAGTTGCCGGAGCCGCCGGAAACATAGCAAAAATGTTCTGATATGAGTACGATAAACGACATCCTGCAGAACGGAGGCACAACAACGCCTCCTTCCCCTCCTTCATCTGGAACACTTGTCCAGCAGAACGCCGAACAGACACAGGGAACACCACCGGCACAGCCTTCCCACGAGAACGGCGGTACCGGAGATAAGTCTGGAAGCCCTGCACTCTCACAGCAGTCTGGAGAGTCAATACCTGCCGTTTCTCCGGCTATTCAGGCGAAAGCCGTAGTTCAGACCCCTGCAGCACTTGCGAATCCTCAAAAACCCCAGGCTTCAAGTGTTCAGTCTCAATCAACGGATCAACAGCAGCAGTCAATGACGTATGAGCAGATGATTCAGCAGACCAGCACGTACAAGCCGCCAACTCCGGAGGAACTTGAAGCATTGAAGAAGAAGGAGAAACGCGAAGCAATATTCTCTGCCATTGGTGAGGGCATCAGTTCCCTTGCCAATCTCTATTTTGCTTCACAATCTGGCGTTAATATGTATGACCCAAGAAAAGGTATAGGCGCAGCGCATATCGAGAAGTGGGACAAGTTACGTAAAGAAAACGAGAAGAATAGTGAGCAGTATATGAAACTCACTATGCAGGCAAGACAGGCAGACGATGCCAAGGCCCGTGATGAACGTAATTGGCAGAATACCTTGGCCCAGCAGAAAGAAGCCGCAGAACGTTGGAAGCAGCAGTTCGAGCACCAGCAGGAACGTGAGCGGAAGGCCGATGAAAGATACGATGCGGAGCAGGCATACAAGAAAGAGCGCGACCAGAAGGCTGACGAACTGCGCGACAAGCAGTTCAATGAATCCGTACGTCAGTTCAATGTATCCTCCGCTCAATCCGCCCAGAGGATTAAGAATGAGTCCGTACGTCTCTCTCGTGAAATGAAGAAGGACGTTGTGACTTTCACTCTCGGTACAGGAAAGGGAAATATCGAGATCCCGAAAGATGCACTCAATGCCGCGAATGTAGCCCACGTATTCAGTATGCTCCCTGATGATGTCCGTGCCCAGGTCAAGGGCGATGCAATTATCGGCAAGGACATTACCGGTGAATCTATGGTCGTTGGTTACAAGGAGCCGAGTACGGAGGCGATGCTTATTGCCATCGGTACCAATATCGAAGGTAATTCTAATGTGCAGGACGCTCTGCGCGAACTCGGAGGAAAGAAACCAGCCGGAAAGAAAGCCAACCCTATGGGTGGTGGGGATAAGAAACCAAATCCAATGCAGTAAGTTATGGACGATAATAAGAAGAAATTATATGATGCCCTGTCCCGAGACTATGAACTTGGGACTTTCGAGCAATTCAGCAAGGATATAGAGGACGAAGGGAAGCGCAAGAAATTATATGATGCTACCAGCAAGGATTACGATTACGGCGATTTTGACTCGTTCTCAAACCAGCTCGGCTTTTCAAAGGAGCAACAACCAGCACAACCCGTGCATACCTCAGCGGATAATGTTGTGACCGCGCCTTCGCAGCAGGAAGCCGAAGCAACTCCGGCACCTGATGCGACAAGTGCGCCTGCTCTCCAGCAGACTGTCAAGATGCCGGAAGTCGAGACCGCGCAGGTCCCGCAATTCAATGATTTGCCCCAGGACAGGACAAATAAGGCTTTTGTTGAGCAGCAGACACGCGAACAAGTTGCTGGAATGTCAGCACGTATTGATGAGCAGCTGAACGCCGCGATAGGTGAATCCCAAAAAGCCTATGATGTGAAACAGGAAGAGGCGAAGAAGCAGCCTTTCTTCCGCCGTCTCCTTACAAGCATAGGTGAAAACTATGCTCCTAACGGTGACATATCCATACCGGCGATGCGTCAGTACAATGAAGTAATGCAGGGAGCAGGCAATCTGGAACTCCAGAACAGGATCCAGAGCCTTCAAGCAGCAAGGAACTCTCTTTCCGATGCGCAGCGCATCATTAAGGAGGCTGACAAAGCCGTGCAGGAAGGCAACTTCGAAGGATTCTTCAAAGGTGCAGGACGTGGATTCGGTCAGCACCTTTTCGATGTTCGCACCTGGGATATGGGATTGTCTCAAATGCAGGATGCTGGAGTCCTTCTCGGTGCCCTCTCAAAGTTTGACAATGGCGAGCAGTTGACCGATGCAGAACAGGCTATGCTTGATGCAA
Organism: Bacteroidales bacterium; assembly: GCA_045617505.1. GTDB lineage: Bacteria > Bacteroidota > Bacteroidia > Bacteroidales > UBA932 > Cacconaster. The sequence continues at coordinate 22,449 of JAZLIS010000094.1, forward strand.
AAGCCGTTGAAATGGCCACCAACGCCTATTTCGGTTCTTATGTGGGCAGAGGGTACAAGGCTGGAACAATAACGGCCGAGTCTATTCCTTTTATGCTTGAAATGTGCATCAACCCTGCATCCGGTATAGGTTCTGGAGTATCAAGCTCACTCACAAGATATGCCCTGCAAAGATTCGGCAAGGAGGCCGTTAAGAAGAATGCCGGGAAATACGTAGCAGCTAAAGTGGGTGCTCGTGTACTCGGTGATGTTGCAGGAGCAGCTATTATGGCTGGTACCACAGGTGCAACCGGCGTTGCCGCAGATGCAATGGAGCGTATGGCAGGACATACCACGTTCGATACAGATGATGAAGGACAGAGTTTCTTCACAGGCCACGTTGAGGCAGAGGACGCAGGAGCGGCATTCCGCAAGGCTTTTGCTTCAAGGGCGATAGAGAATCATTCTGAAATGCTCGGCAATTACTTCGCTCCTGTCCTCGGTGCCGTGAGCAAGGGACTCGGGAAAGGTCTCGAAAAGATAGGTCTTGGTAAGGTCAATCAATTCTTTGATGATGTTGCAGCAAGTGATTTCGCGAAAATCGTCACGGACTTCGAGAAGCACGCGCAGTGGCACGGGACAATCGGAGAATACGCAGAGGAAGTCCTCGGCAATATGGAAAACGCTGTTCTTGTCGGTGACCAGAACTTCGGAACAGGAGAAAACGGCATCTTCAATTTATCTGACAATATAGATACGTTCCTCGGTGTTGCCCTTATGAGTGGCGCTTTCAGTTCAATCAAGACAGGCGGCTATTTGTATGATAAGGCATCCAAATACAAGGCAAAAAATGATGTCGCAAAGGCTGACGCAGCTGCCCAGGCCGCGTATGATGACCCGGCAGGGTGGGAAGGCTTCAAAGAATTCCTGCACGGTGCCACCGAAGAGGAAGCCACATCAGCAGTCGCAGACTTCCTCCGGGATGAAGAGGTGCCGGAAGAACGCAAGAAGGCTGTTCTTGACTACCTGAAGGCGGAGAAACGTTATGAAGGGTTTACAGTATCAGATGAGAAACGCCACTCGGAAGGTATTGTTCCTCCAGAAGTGATAGAGGCAGAGGATGCATTTGACGGTGGTTACTCTCTGGAGAGTGAGCAGGAAATGAACGATGCGAAGAATGAACTTGACTTGAAGCGCACTCAACTCCAACAGATACTTGGCCGAGATGACATATCTATTGCCGAGTTGTGGGACGGCTCAAATCAATTCTTCTCATCGGATCTCCCGTACACGGATGAGGAAAAAGACGTCATCGTTGACTACCTCAACGCGAAATCAACCTACGAAGGAATGATTCAGCGCGTTCAGGATGACATTGAAAGTCGGACCTCTGCAGCCGTCAAAGTCATTGACGGAAATACCAACGTAGATTCAAGGCAAATTGTTCCTGCCACAATGAAAATCGAAGACCGAAAGGTCTATGTTGTCGGTGGGACCGTGAATATGAATGCCGATGATACTATGGTTGACAAAGAGGCATCGGACGAAAGCGTCATAGTCAAGGACGCAGAGACCGGCAAGATTGAGTTTGTGTCTCCTGATGCAATCCTACGTGTTGATTCTCCAATCAACCCGGAAGAGGAAAAGCAGAATATCACCAATCAGATACGTCAGGAACTTGCACAGGTCGCAGCCAACAAGATAGACGGCGTGTTGGGTTTTGCGCCTGATGATGTCTATTCCCTCATCGATGCCCAGGGCCAGAATATGAACATCAAGATTGTTCCGAATGCTCAGGGTATTACTGACAATGGAGACGGCACAGTAAACTATGTCGTTCTTAATCCTGACGGTCTGGAATCTCTCAATCCAGATGGCAGCAGGGCAATATATACCCTGCCGAAAGCTAACATTCAGGAAATGGCTGCAACTGCAAATCTTGTACGCCTCAATCAGTTCGAGCAACAGAAGGCAGCGCAGCGTATAGATATGCGCCACCAGGAACAGCAGGCAAATCTTCCCGAATACGACATTAACGATAATGTGACGCTCTCTGCCAACGGGCAGCAGGTACGCGGCACTATCACAGCTCCTGCGGATGCGGACGGTAAGTATGAAGTATATACCGAAAGTCCGGTCAATGGCAAGAGGGTGAATATCTTTTCTGCCGATGAACTTGCAGCAATGGTCATAGAACGCAACGGCGAAGCAGTGCAGAAGCAGGAGCCGTCACCGGCCGCACCTATTCAGGAAGAGGCAGTGCCAAAGCAGGAGGAACCGGCAGACACTCGCACGGCTCTTGAAAAGATACCTGTCAATGAGGCTGGCGTTCAGGAGTTTGAGAAGGCCCCTGTGGAAACAACATTTGATGCACTTGTTGAAATGAACGAAGGCAGCGAGGATGAAGCCATTGATACTGCGAAGCAGATGGCCGACAATGCCAGAAAGGAATTGGAGAAGGCGAAAAGGGCAAAGCCGAAGTCCGGAGCCACTGTCTTTGACATTCAGAACAACAAGGCTGCGCAGAAAGCCAATGTAAGGAAATGGTCTGACGCAGTCTCTTATTGGGACCGTGTCGCTGGATTGCGTGAAGCACAGAAGAAAGCGGCCGAGGAAGAGGCAAAACGTCAGAAGCGTCTCCGTCTTGCAGAAGCAAGGCGTATTCAGCAGAAGGAAGGTCGCTACAAGGAAGAGAACGCATCTCTGGGCGATTATGTCTCCTTCCGCGACTATGTCCTCCGTATGGTCTCTACCGGAGCCGTCAAGTTCAAATGGAAGGGCGATCCGAATAACAATGCCATAAAGGGTCTTGCACAGCATCTTGGTTTTTCCGGACAGAATGGAGAAATGCTCCGAAGAGGCTGGATGTTGAGCAATGAGACCGGCCAATATCCTGAACAGGCAGCAGAAGATTTGCTCGTAGGATATGCCGAGGATATGGGCGTCGATGTCGATAAGACCGGCGTTGACTCAATGGATGCTCTTAGTGAATTGCTCGATGTCCTTCTCTCGTATGACAATTCCAGAACGATGTTCGAGGCCGCACAATCTCTGCACGGTATGGATGAGAACCAGATCAAAGCAGCGGAGCAGGAATACCTGCAGAAAGAACTTGAGCGAGCCGCATATGAGCAGGAGCAGCAGGGAGCGGTAATGTCTCACGATGAACTTGTCGAAAATGTCGGCAATATCCTGACCGAGACACAGGGCAATCCGAATCTTCTTACCAAGGCCAGCGATGAGGAACTTCAGCAGTTCTCCGACCTGTATGCTGATTTCGAGTTGGCAAATAATGAACTTGGCAAGGTTGCAGAGGTGAACGAGCCTGGTACCAGGTCAAGCGACAAGAAGATACAGGAAGCCGCAAAGAAGGCCATAGAAGAAGCGCAGCGGAAAGCTGCCGCCGCTTTCAGCCCGGTGGAGGAACTATACAGGACCCTTACATCGAAGTACGGCCTGGCGATGGATGCCGAGGAACAGGGCGCGGTGTCTCCTATTGAGGTTGCGCGGCAGGAAGTTGACACAGATCCAACCGAAGGACAGAAGAAGGCCGGCAACTATAAGATGGGCCATATTGTCATAGACGGTCATAATATTTCTCTTGAAAATCCGAAAGGCTCCGTCCGTAAGGGTGCCGATGAGAACGGAAAGGAATGGCGTACTGAAATGAAGAATGACTACGGCTATATCCGTATGACCGAAGGCGTGGATGGAGACCATATTGACGTGTTCCTGTCCGACAATCCGGAGCAGGGTAATGTCTATGTCGTGGACCAGGTCAATCCAAAGGACGGCTCTTTCGATGAGCACAAGGTTATGTACGGCTTCAACTCCGTTGACGAGGCGAAGGCTGCATATCTATCCAACTACGAAGAAGGCTGGCAGGGCCTCGGCAATATCACTCCTGTAAGCAAGGAAGAATTCAAGAAATGGATTGATTCTTCCCACCGTAAGACAAAGCCCTTTGCCGACTATGCAAGTGTCAAACCTCTGGCGGATAATTCCACCGAAATCGAGGGAATTGAGACTGAATTAACAAATAATGTAAATAATTCCACAAAAAATGTGGATTCGGCCAGCCTCACTGATGCGATTCGCGATCTGTATGAGAAGGGGAAGGAATATGCCTCGAAGCTCTATCAGATGAAATACTTTGATGTGGCATCAACTCCAGACTTTATGAAGCAAATCGGACTTACCGGTGAACGCTTCACAATCAAATATGGCGTACTTTCACGTCACATAGGCAAGGATGAATCGCACACTCTTCCCGAATCCGTATGGAGCGAACTTCCAGAAGCCATACAGAATCCGTTTGCGATAACGAGAAGGACAGACAAGGAGGCCGGATACCGTCTTTATACAGCCATAAAGACTGACAAGGGGTATGTCGTTGTTGGGGCAGACGTGAAGAATGCAGGCAAGGACATTGAGGTCAATTCAATCTCCACCGTATTTGAGAGAGAAGGCGGCATCACTCAGAATGAAGAGGTGATCTACACAAGTGAAGGAATAACTCCTGAGCAACAGTCACTTCTCAAGAGGCCTAATTCCTCTCAATATACTGCCGGTCAGGAGCTATCTGGAAGCAAAGGTAGTGAAAATTCCGAATCTACAAGCACTTCAGTTGAAAAATCGTATGGCTCTGAAAACAAACTCGTTTCAAGTGAGCGCTATGAAGAGCTGAAAAAGAGAATGAAGGCAAAACTCGGGCAACTCAATTCAGGCCCAGATCCCGAAATGCTTGCTATCGGTTGTGAAATGGCTATGTACCATATCGAAGCCGGGGCGAGAAAGTTTGCCGATTATGCGCAGAGAATGATTGAGGACCTGGGTGAAGGAATCCGCAAATATCTCAAAGCATTCTACAACGGAGCACGTGACCTGCCGGGAATGGAAAGTTATGCTTCCGAACTTGATTCATACGATGATGTTTCAAAGGTTGATGTCAACGCCATAAACATTGCATCAGTTGCAAATAAAGTGACATCGGATGCAAATGCAATCAAGCCAGGGGATAAGGTTTTCTATAAGGGAAAGGAAATGCAGGTGACCGATGTCCACGAAAACGGCAATGTTGATTTGGTGTATGACCCTACGGGTTATCTCCCTGTTTATTCAACCGGCATTTCTCAATCAGAAATACAAAGTGTTCCAGAATCGGGCGAAAGTGTGCGAAAAGAGCCTGTTTCTGTTCCAAAAGAAGGTGAAAACGTTCCTAAAAGCACCGAAAGTGTGCCAGCCGAGAAGAATAGTGTTCCAGCAGGTGGCACAATAGGAGCAATAACAAAGGACAAACACACCAAAACCGGAGAGGACCTTTGGGTAGTGAAAGCGAGTGACCGGGTGAGCAAGGAGGAATTTGCCGACCTGAAACGCCGGGCAAAGGCCAATGGCGGCTATTGGTCCTCATTCAAGAAAGGATTTATCTTCTCAACAGAAGAGGAAGCAAACAAGTTCAACAATCATAATGCAAACAAAAATGGAGAAACCAGCACAGATGAACAGACAGCAGCAAATACGGCAGCTGTTGTCAGCGAAGCAATTACTGTTGCAGAAGAAGCAGGCTCTGCGGCAGAAGCAGAAACAATTGAGCCGGAGCGAATCGAAGAGCAAATAGCGAAGATTGACCAGACTCTTGATAAGGTAAACGAGCAGTTGGCACTCCTTGGCTATTACGAGGCTGATATGGACGATACTCAATTCAATGAGTCATACGGCTATATGAAGTCTGCGGAAAAGAAGGCGGTCAAGGATGCGGACCGACTTGCAAAGCAACTTGCAAAGGATTTGGGCATCACTGTTGGCAAAGGGAAGCTGGCCAAGGCGAACATAGCTCCGGCAGGTGGTGACATTACGTTCAACCTTCCACTCAATGAGGGGAGGGAGCTATATGTAAATGTCAGGCTTACACCGGCGAACGGGGACAATCTCATAATAGGGGACGGCTATGTCAATGCTTCACCTTTCGGCAGGCTTGATATTATGTATCGTGTTGAGAATCCGGCCGTGTCTGGATTTGATAGATATGGCAGCAACAATTGGGAGCCTGCGAACGTCACATATAGCGCGTTCCTCTCGGACATAAGGAGGGTTGTAAAAGATTTCCTCCCTGAACAGAAACGTCCAGACCTCTTCGACATTGCCGAACAAACAGTTACCAGGTCAGAAGAGAAGAAATCAGGCAAAAAATCGCTACCTTCGTCAGAAGAAAGCATCGGTTCCCTGTTTGCGGATCTGTCCCCGGAAGAGGATGAAGCATATACAACGACCCCGGAACCGAAACGTGAAAGGGTTGTGAATGGCTACAGGATTGGTGAGAAGGTTGTTTTCACACGTCCTGATAATGGCGAAAAGAAAGTCTTGCGAATCGTTGACTTCGAGGGTGACAGGCCTGTGCTTGATTCCTTCGGCGTTAATTGGATATCCGAAGTTACCGATTGGAGTAACGTAGAGAAATATGTAGAACCTTCAAATAATGAAGATAATGACAACGTTCCAACAAGAAGCGCTGGAGAGAATGAACCAGTGGGAGAAGGAGACCGGGAGGCAACTGAACCAGCTGACGGAAGAGGAGTGGCTGGAAGTGATACCGACAATCCTTCCGATAACGAAAATGGAAGCAAACGAGTTCCTAAGAAGCCTGCTTCAACTTCCGTAAAGAAGAACACACACAACAATCGCGTTGAGCGTGGTGAATCATTTGCGCCTACAACACCAACGGAGCGATACAACGCCAATGTCGCTGCCATAAAGTTAATGAAGCAGCTTGTCGAAAGTGGCAGTGCTGCATCGAAGGCCGATATGGAGGTGCTACGTAGGTTCACCGGCTGGGGTGGACTCGGTGACGCTTTCAATGAAAACTCTTACAAATACAACGAGCTGCGCTCCCTTCTGACTGATGAAGAGCTGCAGAGCGCTGAAAGCAGCCGTAATTCAGCCTACTACACTCCGGTCGAAATCATTGATACCCTTTGGGACATTGCAAAGAATCTTGGCTTCGAGGGAGGAAAAGTGCTTGAAGGCTCCGCAGGTATAGGCAATATCATTGCGTCAATGCCGAAGGCGATGAGCCAGGGCAGCGACATTACTGCCGTAGAGATTGATACCGTCTCCGGCAACATTCTCAAACTCCTGTATCCGGACGCTGATGTTCAGATCAAGGGATTCCAGGACACACGGATAGCCAACAACTCTGTTGACCTTGCGATAACCAATGTTCCTTTCGTTACAGGCCTGCACGTCTTTGATGAGGTTGAAAGAGACCTCAGCCATAAGTTCGGAGATATACACGACTTCTGTATTGCCAAGAATGTCCGCAAACTGAAGGAAGGAGGAATCGGTATTTTCATCACATCAAGCGGAACCCTCGACAAGAGTCGCAAGCTCCGTCAGTGGGTAACGAATGAAGGCCATTCGGATTTCATCGGAGCCTTCCGTCTCAACAATGAGACATTCGGTGGCACCAGCGTGACATCTGACATTATCGTCATCCGCAAGAGGGTCAACGATGTCCCTTCGCCAAATGCTATCGACGTGTCTGGTACTACCGTTGCATATCGTGCCACATACAAGCACGAGGAAGCTGTATGGCAGGGCAGGCGCTCATTTGAATATCAGGACATAGAAGAGCCGGTTGCTATGGAGTACAACAACTATTTCATAGAACATCCGGAGGCAATGGCAGGCAAGATGCAGTTTGCTTTTGAGGTAGATCCAAAGGAATCATACCGACCGAAAATCGCTGGCTGCTATCCTGATGACAAGAAGCCACAGATGAAAGTGCTCGGCCGTTGGGCGAAGTCTTTGCGCAATGATGCTGAACCGGCCCGGTCCACTACGACCGAATCCGGCAACAATGACCTCGAAAAAGTCGAGGGCAAGAAACAGGGGCAACTGTTGGTGAACAGCAAAGGCGAGGTCTGCTATTATAGCATAGACGCAGCTGTTCCCCTTGGAGTGAATAACAACAAGGTCAAGGGCCAGACGAAAGAACAGGTAATCAAGGATTATGATGCCCTGAAAGATGCCATTTCTGCCGTTCTGGACTATCAGTCAAACAATGAATCAGATGAAGGTCTTGCGCCGCTTCTTGCGGAGCTAAACAAGGCTTATGACTCGTTTACGTCCAAATATGGCAGCCTCAACAAGAATGTCGCAATATCATTCCTAAAGAATGACGTTGATTTTGCATCTGTCGCTGCTATTGAGGACTTCTCCGAGAAAGAAAGCATTGACGGCAAGAAAACAATCAGCACCAAAAAGACAGACATTTTCCGCAAAAGAATGGTCGGCTTCAAGAAGGAGCCTACACCGCAGACTGCCAAAGACGGCGTTGTTGTCTCTATGAATCAGTTCGGGCGAATAAATCTCCCGTACATAGCCGAGAAACTTGGAAAACCAGAAGATGCAGTCAAGGAGGAAATCCTTTCCGAAGGTGTTGCTTTCATCAATCCTCAAACCGGCTCTTTGGAAGTGCGTTATCAGTACCTTTCTGGAAACGTGAGGGAGAAACTTGCATACGCTAAACTCAACAATACAGAAGGTCAGTATGACACGAACATCAAGGAGCTGGAGAAGGTTATCCCTATGGACATACCCGCACATCTCATTGAATTCACATTGGGTTCATCCTGGGTGGAGCCTCAATTGTTCATTGACTTCGCAAAGGAAAAGTACGGGCTTTCTGACCGCTTCAAACTTGCTCACATAGGAAATGTCTGGAAAGTGACGGACAAGTCCTGGGGTGATGAAAGCAGCGAGCAGAACAAGGCTGCTGGAGTTTATAGTGAGAAAGTTGGCAAGCGTGCTCTCGGACACGAACTGATGGAAGCTGCGATGAACAACACTCCTGTGCAGTTCACGAAGCAGATAAAGCACTATGACGGTACTACTGAAACCATCGTAGATAAGGAAGCGGCTCAGGCTGCAACCGTAAGGATGACCGAAATTAAGGAAGAGTTCCGGGAATGGGCAAAGGATAAGATGCTCAAGGATCCGGATATGGCTGAGCATATCAAGAGGGTATATAATGACACGTTCAATGCCTATGCCCCTATGGATATTGATGACATATTCCTTCCTGAAAGATTTGAAGGCTCCGTCCTCGAAATGGGAGGACGTCCGTTCAGCCTTTATAAGCATCAGAAGAAAGCGGTCATTCGTGGCACTATGGAGCCGCTTATGCTTGCTCACGAGGTCGGAAGCGGAAAGACATTCACACTGATATCTACTGCAATGGAGATGCGCAGGCTCGGCACTGCGCAGAAGCCGATGATCGTAGTTCAGAATGCCACTGTCGGCCAATTTGTGACATCAGCGAAGCAGCTCTACCCTTCTGCCAAAATCCTTACCGTTTCAGATAGGGACAGGACAAAGGAAGGCCGCGAGACGTTCTATGCGAAGATAAAGTACAACGATTGGGACCTTATCATCGTTCCTCAGTCTGTCTTTGAGATGATTCCTGACAGCGAAGAGCGTCAGCGTGCTTTCGTCCAGGAGAAGATTGATGAGAAGAAACACGTCATCGAGGAAGCCAGGGCCGCAGGTGCGGACTCCAATATGCTCAAGTCCCTGGAGAAAGAGCTTGAAGATTTGGAGACAGAATACACCACCGGAGAAAAACCGCAGCCGAAGAGCAAGAAACGTGACGGCAAGCAGGAAGCGAAGGCTCTTGACAACGCCAAGGCCAGAGCACAGCTTCAACTGTCACGAAGGACTGATGCTGTATCTGATTTTGATGATATGGGCATTGATGCTCTCCTTGTGGATGAGGCGCACGAATACAAACACCTCGGATTCACTACCTCTATCAAACGTGGTGTAAAGGGTGTGGACCCGTCTTTCAGCAAGAAGGCGGCAAGCGTGTATCTTAAAACCCGGTCCATTTTTGACAAGAGGGGTTGGAAGAATGTGGTATTTGCCACAGGTACGCCTATCTCCAACACGGCAGCGGAGATATGGACCTTTATGAAGTACCTGATGCCTAAAGAGGTGATGGAGGCATATCAAATCTATTACTTTGATGACTTTGTGCGCAACTTCGGCAAGATAGAGCAGAGTCTGGAGTTTGCTACGAACGGCAAGTTCAAAGAGAATACCAGATTTGCCGCATATAATAACGTCCCAGAACTTGTGCGTATCTGGACTTCCGTTACGGACACCGTGCTTACGAAGGACGCAGAAGCGGCAAAGGGCGGAGAATCACTCAACGACAAGTTGCCGAAGATGAACGGCGGCAAGGCACGTGACACCTTCCTGCCTCAGTCCGAAACCCTTGTCGGAATTATGAGAAGTGTACGGGCAGAGCTTGAGAGATTTGAGAAGATGTCAGGGAAGGAGAAGCGCGAAAATAGCTATATCCCTTTGAAGATGTATGGTATTGCGAAACGTGCTGCCATAGATCCGAGACTTGTTTCGGAGGATGCTCCGGATGAGCCGCTTTCAAAGACCAACAAGGCTGTTGAGGAAATTCTTGCTGACCTGAAGGAAACCAACGATTACAAGGGTACGTGTGCCGTGTTCTGTGACAATTACCGCAGACTTGATTACAACAATGACGGCAAGAAGGTCGAGACTTTCAACCTCTTCAATGAAATTAAACGCAAACTTGTTGCGTCTGGGGTGCCGGATGAGCAGATTGTAATAATGCAGAGTGGGATGACCGTAAACAAGAAGGAGGAAATCTTCTCGAAGGTCAATGCCGGTGAGGTGCGTGTTATCCTTGGCAGCACACAGACTCTTGGCACCGGAGTCAATATCCAGCAGCGCTTGCATCTGCTCATCCATATGGATGCTCCGGACAGGCCGATGGACTATACTCAACGCAACGGCCGTATCCTGCGCCAGGGCAACTTGCACAAGGATTGGGGAAAGACTGTAAAAGTCCTCCGTTTTGGTGTTGAGGATTCACTTGACGTTACAAGTTACCAGAGACTGAAAACAAAGTCCTCTTTCATTGACAGTATAATGGACGGAAAGCCGCTCCTTGCAAATGCTATGGAGAACAGGACCCTTGAAGAGGAAGAGGAAGGGTTGTTTGACAATCCTGTTGCTGTCCTGTCAGGAAGTCAGTATGCTCTCTTGAAGTCACAGGCGGAACGTGAGTACCGCAAGTTCGACAACAAGAAAAAGCAGCACGAAGTTGATCAGATATATGTTGAAAACAAATTAAAAGAGAATAACCGCCGAATTGAGAACTGTGGAAAACTCATTGAGGACTTCAAGGATCAGCTGGCCAAGGTGACTGAAATGTTCCCGGACGGCAGGACCAAATCACTTGAAATCTCTGGAAAGAAGGCCGCTACCACCGATGATATGAACACACTGTTTAAGGAGTCGGTATCGAAACCTCTCGCCAAAAGAATAGAGGATGCACGGAAGATTGGTTATTTCCCTGTTATGGGCGAGGACTTCCCGTTCCGCTTCAAACTTGACGGTCTGGAGGTGACCGGAAATGTGCACATCACAAGGAAAGACAAGTGGGATTATCAGCGCAACACAAATGTCGTTGAAATGCACAAGACTATCACGTACTCCTGCCCTACCCTTCATATCAAGGATTACACCGTTACCGGTGGAGAGGTCAAGAATGTGCTGTCTGATATGCTTGAAACCATAATAAACGGCAAGCACGCAAATCAGCGCATTGCCGAGTTGAAAGCGACCATTGACAGAATGACCAAAGACAACGCCGTCCTTTCCGAGAGACGCGGCAAGCCGTTCCAGGAGGAAGATAAGCTCAAGGAGGCAAAGGCAAAGGTTGATGAATATACCGAGCTGATGCGCAAGGAGCTGGCAGAAAAAGAGGCCAAGTATGCGGAGATGGCGAAGGAAGCCGAAGTCAACCTTGCTGATATAGATATTGATGATGAAGAGGATGAGAACCGCTATCGTTCATCTGTGAAGCCTGTTGATGTCTCTGCTGCGGAATATCCGTTCAGGGAACTCCGCGAGCAATGGCTGGAGACGGGAGATATTTATCATTCATCCGAAGTTGCTGATAAGCTGTCCGAGTTGCTGGAAGATTACCCTGAGTTTGAGCCGGCCTTTGAACAGTTCATTATGATGAACGAACGTAATCACGCTGCGTTCTGGGATACCGGCGGAAGGGATGTCGAATATGATGAGGACCAGATGCAGGATGTGTTCGAGGCCGCATTGAGGGATGAAGAAATCCTTGCTGCGCATAATGTCAACTATGATGCAGGCGTGAGGTATCGTCCTGTAACAGACAAGCAGACACTTGATAGCCTCAATTCACAAGGCACGGTCAAGGCTTACCGTGCGATGCAGCAGGTTGATGGAAGGCTTTATCCTCCGATGTCGGCGAAGGTGAACGGAGAATACCGGGAACCTGTTGAACTCGGCAAGTGGGAAGAGTCCGAAGAAAGCCTCAAGGATTGGAATGAGGGCGATGAATTGCCAGCCAATGTCGTTTATGACAAGAAGTCCGGCAAGTTAAAATATCGTCTCGACAAGGGTAACGGAAAGACTGTCGATGCTGCTTATAATCCGTATTTCCATACATCGAGAACTCCACTTAACGATCAATTCTCTTCTGCCCAGGACCGTCCTGAATTGGTGACCGTTGAGGTGGAGATTCCGGAAAGCGAATTGACAAGCGGCTACACTGCGAAATATGCAAAAGACAGCACGGGCGAATTGGATTGGAAGGCCGGTGTCGTTCAGAGCAAGCTCTCCGGCACAAGAAAGGTAATCCTCTCACGTTGGGATAAGCCTGTAAGAATTGTTCCAGATTCGGAAGTCGCAGATGTCATTGTTGAAATGCTGGGCGGCAAGGATATAGTTTTCCCGTCCAATGTCGTAACTACTTCACTCCGCACGGAATTGGAGAAACGTGGCGTCAGGTTCAGGGAGACCGACAACCAGGGCAAGCCTATTGTTGAGCGTTTCCGTGAAACCGCAATCAAAGGTGTCACTCATAATGGGTCCCTTGACGATACGCAGGTCGATTCTATTGTGGAAAGGACATATCGCAAGTCAAATGTGTTCTCGTTTACCGGGAAGAGCAAGATTAAGGATTGCGCTGACATAGCGTTCATATTCCGTGAACTCGAAACGGCCGCAACGGAAAACAGTTTCCTTGTATTCGTGAAGAAGGGCAAGCCGGTCATTCTGCATACGGGGATAGGTACGATAGATCAAACCACCGTTGACCAAACGGCCGTAGTGGCTGCGTACAGGGACTTCGAGCCGGATCACGTTTATCTTGTCCATAATCATCCTTCCGGAGATATATCAGCATCGTTAGCTGATATGAAGCTCTTGTTCTCTCTGTCCAAACAAATGCCGAACGCGGAGACCGAAGGGGTTATCATTGACACTTTGAGCGGACAGTATGGCGTATTCGGGCCGAATGAATATTCTTCATTCCGTGAACAGGAAGGAGAGCACAAGCCACTTGAGGTATTGTCATTCGATAAGTTGGTATTCTCTCCGGATTATTCGGCTGAATTTGCCACGAGAAAACCGATTCGCGGTTCCGAGGACGTAGCATCTTACATCTCTGCTCACAGGCTTGGATCCGGGAGCAAAATCGGGGCGCTTGTCTTGAATAGGAAGAATGTTGTCCTTGCCAATGCTGTTTTGAACAGTAATCGGCTTAATGCTGACAACGCGGCATCCCTGGCCGCTGATGTCGCAGATGTTGTTGTACGCGCAAACGGCTCTGGCGCAATTCTATTTGGAGACTTCAACATAGAGGACAATGCCTTGACTGCCTTTAACGAATCTTTCAAAAACCTATCAGGTGGTCAGTTCTATTTGATGGATGTAGTGAGGGTTGAAGGTAATTTCACAAGGAGTGTGAGTGATGGAACGTGGGAGAATCCTCAGCCGAGCGGCAACCTTGCGGAACCTTCAAGCGATGACCTGGAAACCGCAGCCGTTGAAATCGCACAGTCTCTCGGTGTAAAGGTTCGCATAGTGCGTGATGTGAACGAGCTTGTCGATGACAATGCAAGGAAGCAGAAGCGTATGCGACAGTCAAAGGGCTGGCTGAATACCAGCACCGGAGAGATAACTATCGTCCTCCCGAATGCTGAAAGCAGCGCAGACGTTCAGGCTACCGTGTTGCACGAGGTTGTCGGTCACAAGGGATTGCGTGCCGTTGTCGGCAACGACAAATTCAATGACTTCCTCGACAAGGTGTTAAAGGCCGCTGACAAGGATACTCGGGCGAAGATTGTTGACCTCTCAAGGAAGAACAATTGGGATTTCCGTCTTGCAACCGAGGAATATATTGCACAGCTCGCTGAAAATGGATTCAATGACACTGCCGAGCGCAGCTTCTTTGAGAAGGTGAGAGACCTGCTTGTTGACCTCTTGCATCAGGCGAAGATTGCTTTGGGATTCCAAATCAATGATTCGGACCTCCGCTATATGCTCTGGCGCAGTTATCAGATGCAGCGGAGCAAGGGAGCAATTGCCGAAGCGGAGAATACTCTTATGAAGAGCAAACTCGGAGTTGGTGACTTCCGCTCTGACGAGAACCGATACAGGTCCGCAAAGCGGTATTCATCTGCGACCGAGGAATACAATGATAAGGTGCGCGTAGTCAATGACAAGGGAGAGAAGAGCGACCTTGCAAACCTCGGCCGTCGTGTATGGGAAGGGCAGGCAGACAAGATGTATTCCCTAAAGGTCCTGCAGGATGCAATCCTGAAAGAGACAGGAGATGTGATTGCAGACCAGGAGGACGCATATACATACGAGAATCAGATGGGTTCAAAGCATAGTGCCCGTTCACGCGAGTATGAAGATAAATACTTTGTCCCGATGATGAAGGCCGTTGCTGATGTGCTGAATCCGGGTGAGGATGTGAATGAGGTTGTACGTTACATCATCGCGAAGCACGGACTTGAGCGCAATATCAGGATGTCACGGAAGGCCGCAGAGGAAAACGGCGGTTCCTGGGATGGTACAGTAAAGGACTTCGCCGGTTTGACAGAACTCACCGGAGACAAGAGCGACTTCCAGAGCATTGCCGAAGGAATGGTGTCAGACTTTGAACTGAATCACGATAACACTGACAAGATGTGGCAGACGATAAATGCAGCGACTAAGGCAACACTGTATCAGAGCTACCTTGACGGCCTGCTGTCAAAAGCCACTTACGAAAGTGTGCGTGATATGTATGAATACTATGTTCCTCTTCGTGGCTGGGAGGAATCCACGGCTGCGGATGAATACGAATATCTTGACTCAGGACGTGCAAAGCGAGAGGCTACGATGAAGATAGCGAAAGGCCGTGTAAGCATCGCAGACAATCCTCTTGCCCAGATTTGGAAGATGGCTGATGATGCAATTGCCAACGGACTCCGAAACAAGACGAAACAGAAGTTCCTCAACTTTGCTCTCAATCATCCTTCCGATCTCCTTACAGTGTCAAAGCAGTGGTATGTACTTGATAATGCCACAGGCGAGTGGGAAGCACGTACTCCGGACATCCCGGATGATGCAAGCCCTGAAGTCATCGCGGACATCATTGACGGATTTGAGCATAATATGAGTGTGCTCCAGCAGCAGGGTCTTGCAAAGACAAAGAGAGACGGACTGAGACTCAAAAAACCTGCAACAAGTTTTGAAAAGCAGGAGCATACCGTTAGAGTCAAGCGCGGAGGGAATGACTATGTTGTATATGTGAACGGGAATCCGAGAGCTGCGCAAGCCGTCAACGGCCGGACCAATCCGGATGCGCCGACAAGTGATAACATAGCAAAGAAACTCCATACGGTTATGCAGGCTGTCAAGAATTTCCAGGCACGTGTTTTCACAACCCTGAAACCTGCATTCATCTTCACGAACCAGAGCCGAGACCTTGGTATGTCTGCAGCTTCTGTTGCAGTAAAAGAGGATGCCGCGTATAACAAGCAGTATCATAAGAACGTTTCGTCAACAATCTTCAAGACGTATGACCTGGTTCACAAGCTGAACAAGGGAGCGCTTGATATGTCTGACGAGGTGGAGAAATACTTTGCTGAATTCATCCACAATGGAGGCGAGACCGGTTACACGCGCCTTGTTTCTATGGACGAATACAAGAAACGTATGGAAAAGATGCTCTCCGAGATTACCGAAGGAGGCCCCTCCAATGCTGCGAAGATATGGCGCGGTGTTTGGGACGGAGTGGAATACCTAAACAGATGTGCGGAAGATGCCACACGTTTTGCCGTGTATATGACGTCTCGTCAGATGGGGAGGAGTGTTCAGCGTAGTGTTTCTGATGCAAAGGAGATCACAGTAAACTTCAACAGGAAAGGAAGCGGTGAATACCTTGGCCAGACAGCGAACTACCTGTATGTGTTCTACAATGCGGCCATTCAGTCCCTTGCCAATGTAGGAAGGCTTGCTTCAACGCATCCGAAGAAATCTGCGGCAGTCGTGGGAGCCTTCACTGCTCTCGGCTTTATGGCTCCGCTTGTGAATGCTTTCATATCCTCAATGGTGGGTGGTGGTGATGATGACGATAAGGATTATTGGGATCTCCCTGAATGGACAAGACGCAACAACTTCGTTATCCGAATACCATTCACGGACCATTTCCTTACTATCCCTATTGCTCACGAACTTCGCGCCTTCTACGGACTCGGAGAGATTGCCTCTTCCTGTATGTCCGATAAGGAGGATGTAGGGAAAGGAGTTGCAAAGGCTGTTGAAGGATTCTCCGGAACTCTTCCCATTGACTTCACAGGCAATGGCGGAGATCTCATAGTCAACCTCACCCCGACAATCGCGCAGCCGCTTGTGCAGTGGGCAAGGAACAAGTCATACTTCGGTACGCCAATCTATAAGGATTCCCCGTACAACAAACTGGATCCGAATTATACGAAAGCGTATCGGGGAGCAAACAAGTTCCTTGTCAGTGGCGCTGACCTCATCAACCGGATAACAGGCGGCAACAAGGTGGAGAGAGGACTTATCAACCTCAACCCGGCCGTTATTGAGCATCTGATTGAAGGATACTTCGGAGGCGTTGGTACCACAATCAACCAACTCGGCAAGTCCGTTTCAATGCTGTGGGATGAGGATATGCGTCAAGTAAGGAATGTTCCAATCATCAGCAGCTTCGTCCAGAAAGTCGATGAACGTTCTTCCGGAAGTCAGTTGAACCGTGAGTATTACGATTATCTTGATGAGGTGGATAAGGTTGAGCATAAATTGTCCGGATACAAGAAGCAGATCCGAATGGGAGCGATGGAGTATGCGGAAATTCTTAACGACTTCGTCCAGACCGAGGAATTCAAGCAATACAAGCAACTGCACGGGTATGTGAATGCAATCAACAAATTGAATTCAGCGCTCAAGTACACGGATGATACCAGACGCGAAGAAATTGAGCAGCGCATCAAGGCTCTCAAGCAGAGGCTTGTTGATGAAATCCACGAATCAGAAAAAAGTAATAGATAAACCGATTTCACACCTGCGGCACTCTACCTTTGCCGCAGGTGTATGAATTCGATAAATCATTTTCAGATATGGCAGAAGAAAAACTACGGGCAATGAGCCGGGTATCAAGCCGGCATAAGGAGCTGGACACTGTGGATGAACAGAAGTCCTTTGGCAACCGGCGTGCCTTCAACGTGCTTCTTGAAGGTCAGAGATGCCACGACAATATGGACTACTTCCGTACGGATAGGGAGAGGAATAAGAACTATACCTACGGTAAGCAGTGGAGTGATATTATTGTTGATGAGGACGGCGAAGCAAAGACTGAGGAAGATTACATCAAGGAGCAGGGAAGTGTACCCCTGACAAACAACCTTATCCGAAGGCTTGTCCGCAATGTCATCGGCGTATATCGCAGTCAGTCTAAGGAGCCGACCTGCGCTGCCCGGGACAGGGACGAGCAGAAACTTGGAGAGACAATGAGCACGATTCTTCAATGCAATATGCAGTTGAACCGTATGAATGAGGTCTATCCTCGTTCTCTTGAAGAGTTCCTGATAAGCGGACTAATTGTTCATCGCAAGAGTTTCGGCTGGCGAGACAACAAACTTGATTGCTGGACTGATTATGTGCAGCCGAACAATTTCTTCGTCGATGGCAATATGCGAGATTTCAGGGGTTGGGATTGTCGCATCATCGGTGAGATCCACGACCTCAGCCTTGAAACCGTGCAGAGCGAGTTCGCTTCAACACCGGAAGAAGCAAAACGTATCCGTGAGATCTATTCGTACACTCACGCCAGGAATAGAGGGTATGTTATGGATTACTGCGAGAAATTCGGAGCACGACATAAAGCCCGGAACGTTGATTTCTTTATGCCAACCGAACCAGACCTGTGCCGTGTCATTGAGATTTGGAGAAAGGAGTGCAAGCCGAGATACAAGTGCCACGACTACAACAACGGTGACTCATATAAGATTGATGAAGAGGACCTGCAGATGCTGGTGCTTGACGTTAATGCAGCCAGGCTTGCCAGAGGCCGCAAGGCTGGAATGGCGGAAGAAGATATTCCGCTCATTACATACGAGTGGTGTATGGATGAGTATTGGTATTTCTATTACCTTACCCCATTTGGAGATATATTGCTCGAAGGAGAAACGCCGTATGAACATAAGAGCCACCCTTACGTATTCAAGGCGTATCCGTTCATTGACGGTGAAATCCATTCCTTTGTCGCTGATATTGTGGACCAGCAACGCTATGTGAACAGGCTTATCACAATGTATGATTGGATTATGAAGGCCAGCGCAAAAGGTGTCCTTCTTTTCCCGGAGGAATGCCTGCCGGAGGGGTATGACATTGACGACATATGCGACGAATGGCACCGTTTTGACGGAGTTATCGCAATCAGCACAAAGAAACTCAAGGACGGAAAGATGCTGCCTCAACAAATTTCCAATAATGCAACGAACATCGGCATTACGGAGCTTCTGAACCTTCAGTTGAAGTTCTTTGAGGATATTTCAGGCGTGAACGGAGCACTGCAAGGAAAACCAGGTTATGCCGGTATGAGTGCAAGCCTGTATAACCAGCAGACTCAAAACTCTACTACGTCTCTTCTGGACCTGCTCGACACTTTCGGTATGTTCATCATTGATGCAGCATACAAGGATGTCAAGAATATGCAACAGTTCTATGATTCAAAGAGAGTGTTCAATATCACCGGTAAGGCTGGCGCACAGGTGGAGTATGATCCGAAGAAGATTCGTGACGTTGAGTTTGACCTGTCAATAGTTGAGAGCACTGCGACACCGGCTTATCGTCAGATGTCAAATGCATTCCTTCTTGATATATGGAAGTCAGGACAAATCAGTTTGCAGCAGTTGCTCGAACACGGAGATTTCCCGTTCTCGGACGATTTGCTCCAGAGTCTCAAGAGCCAGCAGGAGCAGCTCGAACAGGGTAAGAGGCCGGACGGCTTGTCACCAGCGATGCTCCAGCAAGTTCAGCAGGGTGCAAATATGGACAATGTGAACAAAGCACAGCAGATGTTGATGAATCCTCACGGATATGCACAACAGGTAGCAGCATAAAAGAAAGGGAGGTTAGTTCCTCCCCTTCTTTTTGAATCTGGTCATATCGGTTGCCGTATGATGAATGGCAAGCGGATCGTGGCTGAGCGTCATAATGCCGTCTATGTTGCCATACGGCTTATCTGGTTTCACGTTGCCGGGCACTTTTTTATTTTTCTCGTCCATATCTCTTGAATATGTGTTTTATTTCATCAAGCCGTTGAGCGCGTCTCTTTTTTCGGTCATCTTTTCTCATCTTACGGACTGCAGGGATACGCTCCTCATACCACTCGAAGAATCGAATGGCCTTCGCTTTCCTGGTGGATTCCGATAACATTCCGTTTCCTCCAGCATTCCCGGTGCAATAGAAGCACATTTCGTAGGCCTCCTTCATCTTGTAATTGCTGTCAATGTACCTTTTAGACCGGAGACCCCTGAAATTCTTCCTGTCTGTCACTATCAGCCGCACCTTTTTGTCGGAGTTCGGACAAACATAATACCTGACGTGATTTTGTGCGTGTAGCTTTTCCGCTTTCTGCACAGCGCTCCTAAACATCAGAAACGCATAGAATCTTCTTAATGCATTCATAAATATCGTAAATTAAGTTACTGTTGCTTCTGAAACGGCCTTGCGGCCTTTTTTTCTTGACCGGTTAACCCTTGGCACCACTCTCGGAATATCCATTTCGGTAAAGCAGATGACGAACGCAATGCCGCGTGTCATAAGCAAATCATCGTGTTCTCCCTGAACGGCACCCCAGGCTCCATTCTGCTTGCGCTCATAAGTGAGATATTCATCGCAGCATCTTTCATCACGTTCAACATAGTTGCCTTCGCGAACGACCTTGACAAGAGTTGAGACAATCTTCGGTTTGGTTGCGACATTTGTATGGTAGCCATATTTTGTCGGTGCACCCTCGTTGATTTCTTCATCACTCTGTTTGCGTGCATAGAGATTAGGGTAAACGTCCTTGATAAGATTGAGGATATACTGAGACTGATCGCCTTCGACACCGTTCTGACGCTCCTTGTCATGTGTCTCAAGAGTGTTGGATTCAATCACAAGAAGGGCATTGTCATAGTAAGCCGCAATTTGAGCAGCTTTCCAAGCAAGGATGTCCATATCTATATGACCGTACCACTGTGCGACTACAACCGGCTTGCCGCCTTCCATCTGGAACAGGCGATCAATGACAACGATAACCGACCAGTCGGACTTCTTGCCCCTGCCGCCAATATCGACAACGACAAGGTATCTGTCCAGC
Organism: Bacteroidales bacterium; assembly: GCA_045617505.1. GTDB lineage: Bacteria > Bacteroidota > Bacteroidia > Bacteroidales > UBA932 > Cacconaster. Next base: position 43,173 of record JAZLIS010000094.1, read on the forward strand.
ACTTTCTCTTTATCGTCAATTTCGGGCTTTGCCCATATCCAGAAACGGCCCTGGTGGTCCTCTCGGAACCGGAGATTGCGCAGCGCTTTCTCTCCTTCGTCCTCGTCAGCATAAACCTCTCCAATGAACTTCGGGGCCTTGCAGGTCTTGCGGATGTCCTCGACTTTGTATTTGTCGAAGACCCTTGCGCCGGAGTGAACGAATGCCTCAATATCATCGGAAGGATATTCGGATGCCATATCAGCGTGGTCGGAATACTTCGCACGCTCAAGGGTGTACCAATAGATCGCTTCAAGTGTCGCTCCCTTCTGCCAGAGCCACCACAAATATTGTCCGCTTTCCTCCCTGTCTGAATCTGCATTGGAATTGTTTCTGTTTATAAATAGCTTCTCGGCAAATGCCCGAATGTCTGGAATCTCCTGACGGTACTGCTCGATTTCATACCAGGCAACGAACATCGCTTCAAACTGTGACCGTCCTTTCTTTGCAGCCACGTATTCACGGTGGAAGAAATTGCCTGTACCATTGGCCGTACTCTCATAGACGATCATCGTCAACGGCTTCAGAAGAATACCGGAGCAGGCGGAACGGACAATCTGTTGAGGTGTTTTGCCGTCAGTCTTTTTCCATAGTCCGACCTCGGAGCAATGCACGAGGTTGTAGTCACCACCTCGGGCGGAGTCCGGTCTTTCTGCGGTGCCAATCTTGATTTTGCAGTTGCGCTGCGGTACCCTGTGAATGTTGCCAGACTTGCCGACACCTACAAACTTCGGCTCGTTCTCGTTGTATGCTGCACCGATTTCATAGAGGTATTCGATAGGATAGGCCTTAATCATTCTGTCGAACATATCCTGAATCTCATCGGATGCCGTGCCCTGATGAGCAACGATGAGCGAGTTGAGGCCGACCTTGTGGCATAGCTGCAACCAAGCCATATATAGCTGGATGCAGGTGGAGCCACCCCATTGACGTGCTTTCAGCAGAATGAGACGTATCGGTTTGCCAGCGAGACGCAGTTTCTCAAGTCTTTCAACGAGTCTCCTTTGAGGGCGGCTCAACCGGAAAAGGACATCCTCGCCACCACCTTTTGCTTTAATCCAGGCAAGGGTTGCGGCCCAGAACGCATAGTCGTGCTCGTTCCTGACGCGGACCACCTGCTCGACAATCTTTCTCTTTTCCTCATCGTTGAACGGGCCAAGCGTGATTCCGTCCTTTGCGTACTCCTGTTTGAGCGTTGTCGCGTAATATTTCTTGATTGAACCGGCCTCAACAATTCCCTTGATGAGAGGAACCTTCATCATTGTAGAAGGCAACCATTGCTTCTTGATTGGGAAATCTGAAATGCTGACCTCAACTCTGTCCTTTTTTAGGGTAGAGCCTTCGCCCGTTACAGGATTGAACGGCGCGAATATCTCATCATTGCGCCGTTTGTTTTCCTGCAATAGTTCCAATATGGCCAACTTTTCATCTGCGTTCATTGCTTTCTAATTATTGGCATATTGAGAAGCCCCACAATAAGGCCGCATAGATAACAATACAGATGCAGCCAGGCGTTGCAGACCGGGAATAAGAAGCCTATTGCAATGTAGGCTATGATCCAAGCAGTGAAATATAGCTTCCTCTTGACAAGAAACGTGATTCTTCCGATTAACGCATAACATACACCGGAAGCCCCTATGGTCGGAGTGATTGAGTCATACAGAAATGACAGGCTATCAACAGGGAATGATGCCGATATTATGAAGGCCCCGATTAGTGTCCAGATGGAGACAGGATACAGGAATATAATAGAAAGCAGGCACCATACGTTGAGCAATGCGTGAATGAACGAGGAATGGACGAATGGATATGCAATGCGGTTCCAAAATCCACAGCCCTTGTAAATGCCTGTGCTTTCTGCCGGAAAATTGAAAAAACACAGTATGATGATGACTGCTACATACAACAGTGCCGCAGCTTGCGCTTCCTTTCTTCGTACCATTGCTTCTTGATTTTTGATATTATCACCTTGGCGGAACCCGGTGTAAGGTAAAATTTCGGAGCCGGGCCGCTCAAAACGTCAAAGACAAGGTCGTAGATGGAGGCGGTGGGGCGTGTCTTTTTCAGTTCGCACACACGCTTGTATATCTCAAAATACATTTCCCTCTTTGTCGGCCGCATCTTCTCCAACTTGTCCCCTTTGATGATGTTCCCTACAACAATAGTAGCCCTCTCTTCACTGACCCAGAATCTTTTTGACGGCATATCGACCACACGGCGGTAGATTTCAGGGAGATAAACTTCCCTGGTTTGTGTGATCTGTTCTCGATAGGCACGCATTAAATCCCTATTGCGTTCCTCTTCGTACTCGAAATATGCCCCTATGTTTTTCACATTGCTGATAAAGAGTTATTTGCAAATTTAGACAAAATTTAGAGATGAAAGTTAATAAATAAAAAAATCGCACATTTCAACTGCCTTATATTTGCTCCTGGAGAATTGACAATAATTTCTACGTGCTATGGCAGACAACAATAAAACAACCCAGCAGACGAAGCGCGAAATGGCGCTCCAGCGTCTGAAAGCCAAGAATCCCGAATCAAATTTCGAGGATGACGAAGCTATCTTTGGTCAGGTCAACGATGACTATGACAACTACGAGAAGCAGATAGAAGATTACAAGGGACGCGAGAAGGCCTTTTCTGACCTCTTTTCAAGTGACCTGCGTGCTGCTCAGTTCCTTACCGATTGGAGGCAGGGGCAGGATCCTACTGTAAGTCTTATTCGCAAATTCGGCCCTGAGTTCAAGGAAGCTCTTGACGATCCCGAGAAGCAAGAAGCGCTGGCGCAGGCCAACAAGGAATATGCTGAACAGGTGGCAAAGGAGAAAGGCTTTGTCGAGGAATATATGAAAAACATCGATGAGACTATCAGCCACATTGACAAACTCGAAGCGGATGGTACTTATCCGAAGGAGACCATTGATAAGGCAATGGAGCTGCTTCTTCTCATCGTAGCTGAGGGTTCACGTGGGAAATTCTCTCCCGAGACAATTGATATGGCAGTCAAGGCGGTCAATCACGACATTGATGTAAACAATGCCAATGAGGACGGAGTCGTGAAAGGGCGTAATGACAAATATGAAGAGAGGCTGCGTAAGGAGAAGAAGGGAGACGGAACCCCTGCGCTTGCTGGTAAGAATGGCACTCAGAAGCAGAATACTGACAAGCAGCCGAATCTCGGTGCTCTCGGCAACTTCGGCGGCGGCAGTCAGAATATCTGGGAGCGCGGTGGAGAGAAGCGTATCAAACAGTAACCATTTTCACTATTTCAATATTGTTTAATTAAAATCAAACAGAAATGAAGACATTCAAAAAGTTTGGAGGCATTCTGTTCTCCTTCTTCCTGACCCTCATCACGTTTACGCTGGGGGCATCTTCTGGCGTTATGGTTGCTGATGCGAGCAACCTTCCTGACGCCGGTGTAACTTCTGCTGGCGAAGGCGGAACCGCTGGCATTGCAACTGAAACTCAGGGCCGCCAGGACGGTGACTCGGACTTCTACACCAAGGATATTGACCAGCGAATCACAAAGATTCGTCCTATGGCAACTCCTATTGACCAGATCAGCCGCTATGCGAAGGCTCAGCCGTCAAAGAGTTTCGAGGTCAAGTATTACTCTGTCGGCACACGTCCTATCAAGTGCACCCTGTCGAATGCCATTGAAGCGCAGGATTCAGGTGCAAGTGTTGAGTTGACCGTTGATGATTCCAATATGTTCACCCTTGACGATACTATCCGTGTCGTTGGCGTGAAGGGAACCTACGATGACAAGGGCGTTGCTTATGATCCGGACGATGAGAACACCCCTGACCTTGTGCTCTGCGTCTGCGGCCGTAACGATTCTACCTCTATGCCTGTTGTCTATGCTGTCAACGGAAACAAGGATGCTAATGGACAGACAATCTACGTTCCTGCCATTCCTGCCGGTACTACCCTCGTGCGTATGGGCAAAGCCTGCGGCGAACTTGATGTTCAGACCGGTCGCTTCAATAACATTCCGACTGCTGAGGTTCAGTATTGCCAGAACTTTATGATTCAGGTTGAGCAGTCAACCTTCGATAAGATTGCGGACAAGGAGGTTGAATGGAACTTCTCTGACATTGAGGAAGATGGCATCTATGATATGCGTCTTGCGCAGGAGAATACATATCTCTTCGGCGTTAAGAACGTCATCCATCACCCTACAAAGAACGGAATGGCCACCTGGTTCACGGGCGGTATCTGGTATATGGCCGGAAAGGACATCGAGGTTGGAGAATGGGACGCTGACAAGCAGTGCGCTGTAATCTCTGATGAGAATCTTGTTGACATCACCAAGGACCTCTTTGTTGGCACAGGCATTGGCAATAAGCGCAAGATTCTTCTCTGCGGCTCTGATATGCTCTCTGCCTTCTCCAAGATCAAGAGCGACAAGTTCCGTCTCAAAGATACTGTTGAGGTATGGAATCTCAAGTTCAAGAGCTGGGATACCGACTTCGGCGAGGTGCTTACTATCCATCACGAGCTGTTCGATGCGAACGGTATGTCTGATTGTGGCTTCGCAATGGATCCTGAATACCTCACCAAGAAAACCCATATCTCCTGGTCTCGCAATATACTTGACCTCAAGAAGGCTGGTGTGCGCAGGACTGATGCAGTCGTTATTCAGGAGGTGGCTTGTCTTTACCTGCGTTATGCAAAGGCTCACGCTCGTATGCGACTGGCCAAGGCTCCTGCAGCAGACAGTGGCTCTGGTTCCGGCAGCGGTTCCGGCAGCGGTTCAGGTGCATAATCCAACCGATAAAAGCTAAACCGTGCAGGGCGGGCAAGACGGCCCGTCCTGCTTTTTTATATTATCAACATTATGAATATGAAAAAGTACAAAGCAAAAACAGACATCCACATCAGCGTAGTGCTGAAAAGTGGTAAGAGCGCTCACATAACCTTTGCCTCGCAGACGGGTGGGGGCAGCGTGTATTACACGGACAACAAGGAGATTCAGGAGGCAATCAAGAAGCATCCTAAATTCGGAAAGCTCTTCAAGGAAGTCGCAGTAGAGGAGCCAAAACCAAAGGTGGAGAAGAATGATGCGAAAAAAAAGTCCAAGGCCAGCAAGAAGGCCGAGTTGAAGAAAGTGTCCGTGACCGACCTCGATAGCGCAAAAGACTATTTGAGCGAAAAGTTTGACGTCAGTCGCACCAAGCTAAAGAGCGAGAAGGAAATCAAGGCGGAAGCCAAGAAACACGGAATCGAATTCGAGGGAATCTAATCTGCTATGTTGTTCGCTATTGATACTCTTAAACGTGAGATCCGCATTGCTCTTGACCAGAACAATGTGAGCGCACAATTATTCAACCTGGATGATGTTGATACCCTGTCTCTTGAAGAAATTATAGAGAGCAAAATCGCAGATGCTGCACGAATCGTCGAGAACAATGCTCCGGCATATCTTCTCGATTCAGGGAAAGCCTTTGCGGACAGTATCGAGTGGGAAAGTACGGTCGGAATAGGCGCAGGACGCATATTGCTTCCTGATGACTTCCTCCGGCTCGTTTGTTTCCAGATGAGCGATTGGTCAAGAGCGGTTTCGGTTGCCATTGATGAAAATGACCCTTTGTATCAGCGGCAGTCAAGCCGCTTCGCTGGTGTAAGGGGCAATCCCCAGCGGCCGGTTGTCGCTATCACGGGTCAGCCAGGTGGACTTGTGCTTGAATTCTTCTCCTGCTCTGCCGGCAGGAATGTATATGTAAAACAGGCAAGATACATTGCTATTCCGGTTGTTGAGGAAGGACAGATAGACATTTGCGAGAAGCTGAAACCGTCTGTTGTCTATTATGCTGCCTACCTCGTTGCCGCAAGCATCAATGACGGCACCCTTGCCCAGAATCTTTTGAACATCAGTAATGAACTAATGAAATGATTGACATTAACAACTTAGGCACATTTGCATCAGTAGATGCGTTGTGGGCCGCGCACCCTGAAGGCGGACACGAAGGTGACTATGCTACGGTTGATGGGGTCAAGTACCAATGGAATAAATACGATCGTATTTGGGAAAATGCCTCAACAACCACGCAGAGCACAGCCCGGCAGACGCAAACCTTTGGCGGTGATGTGGTCATAAACAACAATCTTACGGTTGGCAATCGTCTCAAGGTGAACGGCCTTATTCAGGCAAAAGGTATCAAGCAACCGAACAGAGGTCTATTCTTGACAATAACTGAACTGCGTGCTGCATATCCTTCTCCGGAGATTGGCGATTGGGCAACTGTCGGCAACACCGTCCCTGCTGAAGTTTGGGTTTGCCAGACTCCGGGAATTTGGACTGACACAGGACAGACGGGAGGAATAGACGCGATGGACTTCTCTGAAATAGACGCATTGCAGACAGCTGTTTCTCTCCTTGAATCTGCGCTGGATACTTTGATGGAAGGCGATGTTTCAAGTGCCATTGACAATTTCAATGAAGTCATAGACTTCTTGTCTGGAGTTGAGGATGATGAATCGCTCGTTTCACTGTTGACAAACCTTGAAAACAAGGACACTCAATTGACGAATGCGATAGCTGCAGTAAACACCATCCTTGCTGACGGATTCCGCTTGCGTGGGCTTGCCAATACCGCAACCAATCCGGGAACGCCTTCGGGAAGGGTTGCATACATTGTCACCTCCGCAGGCTCGTATTCAAATTTCCTCGTATCTGCAAATACCCCGGCAACGGTGGCGGATAATGAGATTGCTCTGTTGATGTGGGCCGGTGGCACATATTGGACCAAGGTCACACTTGATATTGCGAAGAAGTCAGTAATCAATGCCGTTATTGATGAGCTGGATGACACCATTTCTGCTCTACAGACATCTATCGGCACAACAATTCAGGCGCTTGCATCGAGGGTGACGGCATTGGAGAACCCGAAAAGCATATACAATCCAACGATTGAGGCTCCGCTGACACAGGGTTACTATTCCCTTTATGATCAGGACAATGCGAATTCCTCGGCGCTCAATGTAGCCAAGAGCAACAACAAAGCGGTACTTGGCCTGATTATCTCGTTTATGAGCGAGGCCGGCAAATGGAAAACGTATCAATATGTAGGCTCTGACGTAGAGAACACAAATTGGTTCAACACCGAGAATTGGAAAGACTTTGGTGCACAGGAGCCGGGATCCGAAAATTATATCATCATAGAAAGCGTTGTCGGCGCTCCGTCCGGAGGTTCCTTCTACACTCTTGAAACTGCGATACAGGCTCTTATCACTTTCCAGAACAACTCGGGAATATCGTATGCGAAGAAGGGCCTTATCATCGGTTATGTCGTTGCGGAGAATCAGATGGAGACAAAGCAGTTCCAGGGAGAGATTTCCGATTTCAACGAACCTTCGCTGTGGAAAGACTTTGGTGGCGGTGGCAGTCAGGTAGAAACGAGCGACAGACCGGTGGCTGATGGCGAGGATGCTTTCTCCACAGGTGGCGCATACGAGTTGATACCTACCGGCATAGAAGAGATAGAATCAGAACGCACCGATAGTTCGTTGAAGATTCATCTTATCAATGCCGCAGGGGACGAAATCGGAGATCCTGTTACGATTCCGACCGGCACAGGCGGTGGCGGTGGTGGCAGCGGTGCGAAAATCGTATCCGTCAACTTTGAACATTCTCCGTTCTATGCCGCTGCTGGGGGTTCGTTCCTTCTGAAAGCAGCAATACGTTCCGTAGTCACGCAGGGGTCGGATACGACATCCGAGACAATTGAATCTATCACAATTACGGACAGAGACACAAATCAGGTGTTGTATTCAAACCGTGCGGTAAACCAGCCGAGCAGTGATGATTCCGAGGACTATTCATTCCAATTTGACCTGAGCAGTTTCTTCCTCGAAGCTGGATCTCGCAGGCTACGTCTTACGGCCACAGATACGGCAGGCGATACAGGAAGCCGCACAATTACCGTTGTGGCAGTGGATGTAACCGTTCAGACCCCGGATTCGCTCAATGCCAACTATGTGTTGACAACGGATGCGAGCAAGTCCATTTCATTGTATAAGTTCCCGAATAACCAGAGCGACCAGGGTATTCGCGCAACAGTGAAGATTCTGATAAGCGGTGTTTGGAAAACACTTGGAACGGCGGTTGTCCACGATACCTACACTCATAATATCACCGTAAATCCGAATAATGTTGCTGGAGCTGCACTTACACACGGAAGCTACCTTTTGAAGATTCAGGGAGAAGATGTCGCGTCCGGCACCCTCGGCAATATCATCTATTCTTCGCTTATGGTTGTGAATCCTCAGTCCAACGTTCCTGTTGTGGCTATCAGATACAATGACCAGAACGACGGAGAGGTGAAACTGTATGAGACGGTAAAGATTGATGTGGCTGTTTATAACAATTCCTCTGCACCGGTTTCTGTAACATTGAAAAGGAATTCAGCCGTTGTTTCTTCATTTGAGGCGAACAAGAGCCGTACATACTCGATTAACCAGCAGATTGCGGATGTCGCTTCTGATGGCACTGCTACATTGGTATATATCGCTTCTGCAGGCAATAACGCGCAGAGTGGGGCCATTACACTTTTGGTCCAGGGGAGTGCGATAGATGCGGCGCTCACGAGTGGGGCTGCCTATAATTTTGATTTCGCAACCAGGAGCAATCAGGAGGCGAGCCACGCAATCGAAAGCGGAGATTTCAGCATTGTCCTCAACGGTGTGAACTGGTCATCCAATGGCTTTGCCAATTACCTTGGCCAGACGGCGCTTCGTGTTGCGGAGAATGTGACGGGCGTACTTAATCACGCGCCATTCGCAAATTCTGCCATTGAGAATACCGGTATGGCCATTCAGTTTGCCTTCGCTACCAATCATATAGCTGATGACAGCGCGAAGTTGCTTGAATGCTATGACCCGAATAATGGCGCCGGATTCTACATCACAGGAAAAAAGATTGCCATATTCTGCAAGAACGGTGTTGACAATCTCGTTGAGAGATCATATCCGAATGGTGAGATTGTGACGGTCGGCATTGTAGTGGAGCCTGGAGACATCTTTATCGGAAGAAACGGCACTCGTTATTCGATGATGAAGTTATTCATCAACGGTGAGGAAGCCGGATGCCTTGGCTATGTCCCGGGAGGAAGCAATCTTTACCAGGCCCGAAACATCACGTTCAACGGACAACAGGGAGACTTCTACCTGTATTGGATTATTGGCTGGAACAACTATGTCGAATGGCAACAGGCGTTCTACAATTATCTCGTAAAGGTGAAGAACACTCCGGTAATGGTTGCCGAATACGATTTTGAAAACGTGTTCCCCGGCTCCACGATCAACGGACCGTCCGCTTCCGAGTTGCTCGCGAAGGGTATGCCTTATCTCGTTGAGGCCCCTTATAATGGCAGTGATGTGAAGGCTCTCGACAATACAACCTCGACAAGTCAGAAGAATTACATCACCCTGTATTATTATGATCCTGAAAAACCTTGGCGCAGTTTTGTTGCGACAGATGTGCAGCGAAGGAATCAGGGCACAACTTCCGCAAAGCGTCCTATCAAAAATGCGCGGTATTATCTTGCAAAAAGCAAAGGTTCGGGAAAGAACACCACAGTAACGCCTTTGTATCCGGATTATGACAATGAAGATGCGTTGTTGACGTACCAGCTTTTCGCCCTTAACAAGGTGAGGGTTGGAGACAACACTATCCCGGTTGACATAATCACCGTCAAGGTGGACTATTCGGATAGCTCAAATGCCAATGACTGCGGTGCTTGCAATATGATGAACGCAACGTACAGGATGCTCGGAGCCAATTATCTCACACCGGCGCAGCGTTTCTTCAATGGGCATTGGGATAGTGGTGATGTGCATCTGACGGGACTTCAACTCAATCACTCTACGGCCAATCATCCGATTGCTATGTACCGGAGCGAGACGGGTACACTTTCAGACCTCGTTTTCTACGCGAAGGGAAATTGGAAGGAGGACAAGGGCGAGCAGTTGGCGCTCGGCTTCAACGATACTCCGGGATACAATCTCGGTTGCAAGAATTATGGAGATTTCGTTGAATTCTTCGGCCTCGAAGATGAAACGTTGATTCAGGTCAAGACCAGATTCCTCTCCAACAATACTGTCAAGGACACAAGTAAGTTGTATCTTCTTTCTTTGTATTGCGGAAGTTCATACATCTTTATGAGATATGATGCTTCTGACGGATGGTATGAGTCAACAGGCTCTATGCGGCAGGTCAACGGGCAATGGGTAGTGACCGGTGATGTCCTCAATCCTGTTGAGGGATTTGAACTCATTACCTATCAGGGATTCGATTGGTTCCAGGGAGTTGACAGCGTTGAAACGATGATGGAAATGAAGGCCGACAAGTCATCCTGGGTGCAGAAACTTGTGGACGGCGGTGATATCAGTGCGGACACATTCCCTGCGTGGACCTATTATTTCGAGTGTATGGTTGATAACGATCAGCTTGCCATTGACTATGCTCTTGGAAAGAAGGTTCCTTACAACCTGTATCGCTTCCTTCGCTTCTGTGATTCTTGTGATTACAGCAAAGTGACCGGATGGAAGACCATTTGGCAGCAGAACCTGTATAAGTATGCGAATCCGTATGCACTGTTCGCATACAATGCGTTCACCGACTATCTGGCAGCCGTTGACCAGCAGGCGAAGAATATGCAGCCTATGTGGTTCCTCGATGACGGTGGCACTGTCAACAATGGAGTCTATAACGATGAGAAGTATCTGCGAATGTATCCGAATAAGATATATGACGCTGACTCGCTTCTCGGAAAGGACAATGACGGTGGAGCAACTGTTGATGCAGAAGTTGATCCGAACAAGCCTTCTGACCAAAGTACCGGATACGCAAATCCTTATGCTGGTTGGGGAAGCGTCCTTTGGAACAATATCTATCGTCAGCAGTCCGTCTATATTGATGCTGCCGGGAATGAGATTTCAATGAGGACTGTCGTAGCAGCGATGAGGATGGGACAGATAACTGTCGATGATTTGACATTGCGCCCGTTCTCTCCTGAAGGGGCAAAGCATTTCTTCGTTGACAGTATCTTGAAGAGGTGGCAGAAAACGGTTTCTTCCTTTGACGGAGAAAAGAAGTTCATCAGTTTCACCGAGACGGCAGATGCCCTGTACTATTATGCCTTGCACGGGTTGCGTCTTACGGCAATTCCTGACTTTATCGACAAGCGATTCAAGTTCCGCGATGGATTCTACCAGACAGGACTGTTCTTTGACGGTGTAGTCAGTGCGCGTGTCAATGCGGCGGCAGGTACGAAAATCACAATCAAGGCTGCAAAGACAGGCTATTTCGGAATAGGCAATGATGCTTCCGGCAACTTGTCGGAGAGTTGTTATCTGGAGGCTGGAGAGGAATACGAGTTTACAAACTTCTCACATCAGGAAGGTGCTCTTCTCTATATCTATCAGTGCAACCGAATGAGCGAACTCGACCTTTCTGAAATATCAATCTCTTCCGCATCGTTTGATGCACTTGAATTGATTGAGAAACTAAAGATAGGTTCAACTACTCATCAGAATCTCACGATAGGTGGCTATGCTCCGCTTACGTCTCTTCCTCTTGGTGAAATGCCGTTCCTGCAGGAACTTGATATTCGGAACACCCTTGTTTCGTCCGTAAACGCAAGCGGATGTCCTCGGTTGACGAAGGTATATGCGGAAGGCTCACAGCTGTCAGCTTTCACGGCAGCAGAGACTTCTCCTATTGATACGCTGCACCTTCCTGCGACAGTGAGCGAACTTGTTTTCGTGAACCTCCCGAACCTCACTTATCCGGGTGGATTGACAATGGCTGGCAAGTCGAATATCACGGCGCTGCGCATTGAAGGATGCCCGAATATCAAGAAGGATGAATTGCTGGCTGACATTCTTACTGCCGGCGCACAAATCTCGCGTCTGCGTTTGACTGATGTCAATGTCGAAAAATCATCCACCTTGCTTGCAAGCCTTGTCCAGAGTGAAGCGAAGGGTATAGATAGTGACGGTATCAATATCGGCGAGACGAACAAGTGCAGCAGCCTTACAGGTTCCTGGACGCTTGTTGACCTCGTTGAAGATGAAGTCCTGGCCTCATATCAGGCATATTTCCCGAACCTTACTATACTGAACGCGCAGTTCACGATGATTGTATTCAGCGATGACGTAACCGATTCGGCGAACATATCCAATCCTGACAATGAATCAGGGTATCTGTACGAACGTGACTATGCGCCAAGCGGACATTTGCTGAGAATCTTCAACGCGCGGCACGCTGTTCTCGGTAAGTATCAGGGAGTGGTAGATGGCGTTGGAAAGATGCTTGTCCGTCAACTCAATGATGGTGACAGAACTCTGTATGCCGGAGGGCAGGATGCAGCGAACCTGAAAGGTGATCGCGATGCGTCCCGGGCAGATGAGGGCGATGCTTATATGTTTGAGCCTCACTATTGGTACAAAGGAGTCAACGACTACATTCACGCAAAGAAGTACCAGCTTTTCTCATCCCTTGACTATGAGCCGCAGGATGCAGGCGCTTCTTCCGAGAAGGTAATGCTTTCTTCACTGACATCATTCGTCAACGCTGCTCTGCAGGTTGGAAGAATCAATCAGGGCGAGAATGTGGAAGGAGCCATAATTACGGTAAACTCCAACACTGTGTATAAGATAAATGTCGCAGGGTTGAAGATGATACGTTGGCCTGGCGTGAGCGGCGCTACCTATGCCGCAGCATTTGCCGATTCCAACCTCAATATGATGAATGCTGTGTCGTTGAATTCGCAGATTGAGTTTGTGAATGGAGACTATCTGTTCGCAGCAGTACCGGATGGTGCAGAATGGCTGTATTTCACGGCTCCAACCGCCATTGATACCAATCAGTTCCCGGCATATTGCGTAAAGTGCTATTCCGATAATGTCTCCGCTATTGAACCGGATTGGGTTGAGCACGAGGAATGTCTCTGCGGAATCTATGAAGCGAACATCCTTGACGGCCTTGTGCGCTCCATAAGCAATGTTGCTCCAACAAAGAACGTTGCTCTGGGTACAATACTCTTGCAGGCATCGAATCGTGGCGTTGGATTTCAGTGCGTTGACTATGAGATGAGCAAGGATGTTGCCAACCTCTTCTATGCAAGATATGGAACGAGGGACAGCCAGAAGCAGTGCGGATATGGTTCAAATACCAACGGCGTCACTACGGGAGCAACCAACTTCCTGGGGATGGCTGACACAATCAATCCGAGCAATTCTGCTACTCTTGGTTACTACTACGATGGCGCGACTTTGAAAAGCATTGCGGCAGTCAACGTAATGGGCTACGAGAATTGGCAAGGAGACCTCTCGGAGGTTATGAGCAACATCGGTATGGGCAATGGTGCCTCCGTAACTGACAGCCTTGGCCAGCTTCGACCTACACAGCAGCTTGTGATGCAGATCAAGATGCCAGACGGCAATACCCGTGAAGTCAAGACCTGCTCCGGCAATACTAATGGTGTTGCAATCGTGAGAGTCCGCAACGGAAGATATATGGATGTGCTGCCTGTCTATGCGACAGGAGGCTCAACATCCACCTATTATGCGGATAACTACTATTGGCAGACCGGAAATAACCGTGTGGTGCTTCGGTCGGGTAGCAACGCGTACGCGTATGGCGGCGTGTCGTTTGCGAATGCGAATGACGATTCGTCGAATGCGCTCACGAGCTATGGGTCTCGTCTTGCCTTCAGAGGAAAAATCGTCTTTGCAGAGAGTGTGGCTGAATACAAGGCCGCTGCAATGCGAGCGTAATCCAAAGAAGATGTATGTATAGGAATGGGGGCGCAAGGGCCTGCTGGCCCGAAGCGCCCGTAATCCCAAAAAGTTCTTTGAACAAATGGTGGATTCCCCTCAGCTCCCGTGTGGTGCTTCGGTCGAGTAACAACGCGAACGCGAATGGCGGCGTGTCGTATGCGAATGCGAATAACGATTCGTCGAATGCGAACACGAACAATGGGTCTCGTCTTGCAAACAATAAGAAAGAAAAGTAATAGATAAAAAGTGTTTACGCTTTCGGGGCTATAAATTAGCCTCAAATATATGTGCCTACTACACCGAGGACGTGTCCTCAACGCAGTGCACAAGGGGATGAGCCACAGTAAAAGCGCAGAAATGCGGAAAACTGAAAAATAAACCACGAGGTAGAGTTTGGTAGGGACCTGCAAAGGTCAGCCGAAGAAGTCGGGCCTCAAAAATTGAAGGCGTTATAGTTATTTGAAATAATGAAAAGAATTGGGAAAGCCCAAGGCTTGATAGACGAAATTACGTCTAATGCAAATCTGGAACTTGCCATTGATACCGTGCTGCGCACACGTCAGAGGAAGGGTAGCCGGTACGGTCGCTTGATACTCCGTCACCGTGAAGAGGTCAAGGAGCGACTCAGGAATGAAATACGTTCCGGTGAGTTCTTTGCGAATACGACCTATCGGGAATATGAAGTGAAGGACAGCGGAAAGATGAGGCGTATTCAGTGCGTCAACACTTACAAGCGTATCGGGTGCAGCGCCGTGATGGGTGTTGTGGAAGAGTATGTCCGCAGAAGGTATATCCGCACAACTTGTTCCAGCATTAAGAACAGGGGAATGCACGATTTGCTGAACTACATTCGGAAAGACATAGCCCTTTTCGGTGAGGAAATGCAGTACGCTTACAAGTACGATATCCGGAAGTTCTATGAAAGCATCAATCAGGATTTTATGATGTATGCTTTGCGGAGAATGTTTAAGGACAAGATTCTGCTGACTATCCTGGAGCGCTTCGTGAGAATGATGCCGAACGGATTGAGTATAGGCTTGAGAAGTTCTCAGGCATTCGGGAATATGCTTCTGTCAATGTTCCTTGACCACTACCTGAAGGACCAATGTGGTATAAAGCACTTCTACCGTTACTGCGATGACGGGGACCACCACGACAAGAGCAAGAAGGAGTTGTGGCGGCAACGTGAATTGGTCCATCAGAGGATTGAGAGCATCGGCCTGGCGATCAAGCCCAATGAAAGGATATTCCCAATCACCGAGGGACTTGACTTTCTCGGTTATGTCATTTATCCGAATCACACGATGCTTCGCAAACGGATAAAGCAAAATGCCGCAAGGCACCTTCACAAGGTAAAGAGCCGCCGGAGAAGGGTACAATTGTTAGGCTCTTTATACGGATACTGCAAACACGGCAACTGCCGCAATTTATTCAAGACATTATCAGGAATGAGTATGGATGAATATAAAAGACTGAAAGACCTGCATATCAAGCCGAAATATGTTGACGGCAAAAAGCGGTTTGACTGTTCGGAACTGAACCTGTGCGACCTCGTAGGCGAAGAGTTCTTGATTCTCGACTTCGAGACGGACATTGTCACATCTCCGCAGAGGAAGGACTATGAACGTGCCGTTGAGAGAGCCACAGAAAGACTCCAGACTTACCGCAGCCGGGGGCAGGAACCGCCTTGCAGCTTCATCTATCCGGAAGATATTCCTATGCCGAAGGGGAAGCATCTGATGCATATCAAGAGGCTTTCCAACGATAAGGAGTTCAAGGTATATACGGGAGACAGGGAAAATTACAGCATCCTGGAACAGTTGCGCGAGATTGGGTTTCCCGTTCTTGCAAGTGTGGAAGCTATCAAGTGCAAAGGCTTCACCCGTTATCGGTTATGTTAATCATAAAACATTACAGATATGTACAGCAGAGTTGAAGGCGCAGAACGGTATTATATCCGTTGCATAAATCCCAGACGCAACAAATGGGCAATCAGTTGGGATTTCCAACCGGCGGAAAGCGGTGGGGAAAACTTGTCCTATGAGGAATCCGTATTCGACCATCGTCCAAGCATTGATGAGATACGGGAAACAATTTTCGCATATTACAATGACCAGACGGACAATAAGATCAGAGACGGTTTCGTGTTCAAAGGCTCTTCGGTATGTCTGTCTATGGAAAATCAGTTCAACTACAAGGCCGCATATGACCTTGCAGTGCAGACGCACGGCGCAAGTCTCCCGGTGCGATTCAAGTTCGGGCCGGATTCGGAACCGGATTATCACGATTTTACGACCGTTGAGGAATTGTCCGAATTCTATACGTCAGCGATATTGTTCATACAAAACACGTTGGCTGAAGGCTGGGCAAAGAAGGATTCCGTTGACTTTAATCAGTACGCCCTATGAAAACTATCGCAGCAATTTTGAATCATCCTTTGATGGTTCTTATGTCAAGTATATTTGGAGCAACGGCTATGTTCTATCTTCGTGAGACTGCGGTGCAGTCATTGCTTTGGTTTGTGCCTTGTCTGGCAGTTATAATCGCTGACCTGTCAGCAGGTATCAAGGCCGCTAAATATCGCGGTGAGACAGTCCGCGTGAGCAGCGCGACAAGACGCACGGTAAACAAGTGCGTCTGCTACGCCTCGTGGATAGTGTGCTGCGTTGCTCTCAACGAGCGTTACGGGACATCCCTGTGCGCAATGTTCGGAATGGGTCTCGTATTCCTCATAGAGGGTGTTTCCTTCTTCTCAAACCTTCTGGAGCCTCACGGCCTCAAAGTGTCAATCAAGGGTATTCTGAAAGTCGCAGGGGACAAGCACAACCTCAACGGTCTGGAGAATGTCATCGAGAAGAGCGATGATGCCAAAGGAAAGGAGGAATCGAAATGAGACGCTTTACACTCATCATTGACAACGGACACGGGAGGAACACCCCCGGAAAGAAAAGTCCTGATGCCATATTGCAGGAATGGGCCTGGAACCGGGATTGCGCCGCAAAGATTGTTGAGACCCTTAAATACCTCGGTTACGATGTGGTCCTTCTGGTACCAGAGGACAAGGACATCTCACTGCAGGAGCGCTGTGACAGAATAAACACTATCTGTCTTGAACGTGGCAAGTCCAACTGCATATTGATTTCTGTTCACGCTAACGCAGCCGGAATGGGGGATTGGATGAATGCGACAGGCTGGTCCGTCTGGACTTCTCCGGGGCAGACTCAGGCTGATGTCATTGCCACTATGATGTATGAAAGGGCCGTGCAGACGTGGGGTGCGAACCGTTGCCGCAAGGAAATGATAGACGGTGATCCGGATTATGAAAAGAGATTCTTCATCCTGATTCATACGCTCTGCCCGGCAGTGCTTGTCGAGAATTTCTTCTACGACAACAAGAAAGATTACACCTATCTCTGCTCACCGGCGAGTATCTATGAATGCGCTGATGTGATGTGTAAAGGAGTCATTGATTATATCAAATCTATTGAGAAATGAAAAGACTTTTACCCCTCATATATCTCTCTCTGATGCTTATGGCGGCTGCAAGTTGCGGCTGCTATAAGCATCTTCCTCCTGTCCAGACTAATGTCAGGGATTCTCTTGTGCTGAATATCAAGGACTCAACAGTAATCCATATTGATACGGTCACGGTTGAAATCCCGAAGGAGAGCAGCACGGCAATACTGCCGCAGGAACAGTCCTCGCATCTGGAGACAAGCGTTGCCGAGAGTGACGCTTTTGTCGATAGTACAGGGCTGCTACATCATTCAATCAACAACAAGGCCGGAGCGAGCGTCAAGGCGGAAGTCCCCGTCACCGAGCATTTCCATTCGGAGGGAGCATTTGAACATCATCTGGAGCACGAGACTGTAACGGTCACCGTTGAGGTGGAGAAGAAACTGACGAAGTGGCAGCAGTTCAAGATGAATGTCGGAGGCTGGGCCTGCGGTATTATTTTCCTCGCTATATTGCTTCTGAGCATATACGCGGCGTGTAGAATATGGCCGGGATCCAGGCTGGCATCGTGGATGAAGTTTTTGCTGAGGTTTGTTAACAGATAAAAAGGCGCAAGATTGTCCCGGTAATATCTTTGTGACTATGATAGACGTTTCATTCACAATCAATAAAGCCAATGTATATTCCGAAGTGGCAAAGACAACAAGCTACTCCGGTATCAAAGGGGCGCTTGCTGCATCGTATGAGGAAGTGTTTACTACCGATGAGGACCGGCAGATGCTGGAACGCTTCTGGAACGAGGCTTCAAATGCCGTTACCGAATTGTTCAAGCCTTTCCTTGTAAGCGTCACGTCCAGCCCGGAAAGTCACGGCATAGAGCTGGAACGCGATTATCAGGTCAGTCTGCAGTTGTCTGCATCGTATGACACCTCACTGACTGCAAGCATTCAGAGTTCCCTCTTCTCTTTCTTCACCGACTATATTGTTGCCAAATGGTACAAGTTCATCAACAAGGAGGAAGCCGGAAGTTTTTGGGACGAAGCGGAATCAATGCTTCTTGATGTCAAGAGCAAGATTTATTTCAAGAAGAAACCTACGAGGGTAGCACCTACAGCGAATTGATATGGCAAAGAAGAGTATTTCCATAAAGTTGTTCCTGTCGGAGATCATCTATGATGTGCAGGATGCCGCCTATCTGACCGGCCGCAGCCGTCAGACGGGAGCGAACCACGAAGAGGTGGCGCACATCCAGGCTGGAGACGATGATGAGGAACGAAACAAGTTGCTCCGCTCCATAGGCAACGCTATCGGTATCCTTAAATCAAGGATGTCCGAATATCTCGGCCTGAATATCTCAGCCTTTACGGACGCGCTACAAACCGGAGAAGGAGTCATCGAAATAATACTTTCGATGCCAATGAACTTCGATGATGCTGCAATCAGCGCCATTACCGGAGAGATGCATCAATATGTAGTCAACACTACTATTGCAGAATGGCTGACAATCACCGACAAGAATGACGCGAAAGAGTATTTTGACTTTGCGACATTGAACCTTGCAAACATACGTGATTCCCTCCATAAAAGGACGCGCCCTGTTCGGTCATCGCTGAAACAGGCGTATAGGAGAATAGTCCGCAAGGCCCGTAATCTCTTCGAGGTGGAGTATGATTCTCTGGACTATGATTATGCGAAGAAACTCTTTCTGTTGAAAGCTCCTGCTCTGTCAGGCGCGTGCTCAATATTACGGCGCGGCAATTATATCGGTGCCAATTACGATTGGCTTGAAAACAATGATGCCATTTTCCTTGTCCGGGATACAAACGTAATAGGCATAAGCAGCACAATATCGGAACTTTCAATCAGCAAGGTTGAAAGTCAGGAATATACGGATGCATATAAGATGGTTCCTTTCTATCTGCAGAGGGGAATCAATCGCAAGGGCCTTTTCGCATCCATCAATGTGGCCCCTTCACAAGGTAATACCAGGACGGTGCCAACTGTGAAAAAGCGCGACAGCATCTGCTCTTTGATGCTTGTCCGATATGTTCTGGACAAGTTCGAGACTGTTGACGAAGCTGTCGAATACTTGCAGCGCTATGTGGAAATATATAACCCCACTTCATTGGCACAAATGGGTTATGAGCCTCACTTCCTTCTGGCCGATGAATCCGCGTCAGTGGTTCTGGAATTTGTGGATAATGCCATAGTGACGGTTGAGTCGGAGATCAATACGAACTTCCACTTAAATGGTGTCACTTTGCTTCCGGATGGGTCAGTTTACACAAATCAGGACGTAGTCGAAGGCCATTTGCCTTCATCCCTTGGCGTTGAGGACTATGGCTCCGGATTGGAGCGGTGGAATATCCTCAATGCCGCACAGGTTACTGATAGGGCAAGTATGCGTGCAGCAATGGACAGTGTGCTATTTTCAAAGGCATATACCTTGTTGGCCGATGTCTGGAACAGTGAGTTTGTGGGGACTGACATTACAGTTGACACTGCCGCTGATGATGAGGCCCTGCTTATGCGCATCGAGAGATACAGGGAGAAATACAACGGCCGTAGTAAAGACAATCCGGAAACTTGGTGGACTGCACACAGCTGCGTTGTGGATATGGCATCAAAGACTTTCTATGTCAAGGTCGAGGAAGAAAACACTGAATATACTTTTACGTTATAGTTATGAAAAAGACAATTTGCATAGACTTTGACGGCGTTCTTGCCGATTACTCCGAAGGATTCCAGGGAGAAGATAAATTCGGTGATATGGTTCCTAACGCTGATAACGGCACGGCCATTCTTAAGAAGAAGGGTTACACCATTATCATATACACCACCCGGCCTGTAACTGATGCATTGAAGAATTGGCTCAAAGAGAACAAAATCACTTACGACCATATCAACGAGAATCCGGATCAGCCGAAAGGTGCGGAGAATTCCAAGTTGATTGCCGACATATATCTTGATGATAGGGGTATTCAGTTCCGGGGTAATTGGGAATGGGTGATGCGTGACATTGCGGAGTTTACTCCCTGGAGCAGACCAAAGGAGGATATGAAAAAAAAGATGGAACACAACTTCGATGAAGGTGACATCTGGAAACGAGGTCAAGAGAAACGCATCAAAGCCGGTGCGAAAGCCGTCTGCGATGCCTGCATAGGTTAATTTTATAAATTATATATTATGGCAAAGAAATCTATTTCTATCACTCTGTATCTGTCAGAAGTCGTTTATGACGTTCAGAACAAGACCTATCTGACCGGCCGCAGCCGTCAGACGGGAGCGAACCACGAAGAGGTGGCGAATATGCAAGCCAACGATGATGATGAGAACAAAAACCAGATTCTCCGCTCTGTTGGTGACGCTTTCGCTGCGCTCAAAGCCAAACTGTCCGAGTATATCATAGACTCCCAGACATCGGCGAACAATGCGCTTATAACTGCAACTTCAAATCTCACTGTTGCGTTGTCAATGCCAAGCAACTACAATTCCGCGACAAGGGAGACTATTGCGGCAGCGCTGCATCAGTATCTCGTGAATACTGCAATCGGAGATTGGTTCACGATTACCGACAAGACTGACGCTTCGGATTATGTGACCAAGGCCGCCGCAAATCTGGAACAGATCCGCGAGGCGCTTAACAAACGTGTCAGCCCGACAAGGGTAGTTCCTACCCCATAACTATCTTCAACGCCATTCACCAATGAGAAGAAAGGAACTGAAAACAAATCAAGTGACTCTGACCTTCAAAAGGGCAGAGTTGCTTGATGATATTCGTCAGTACGCCTATGTCGAAGGGGACATTATGGATGAAAAGCAGGAGCACGCCAAGCATCAGGTGTTCGACATAGCCGAGGATGGAAACATCGACAGGGTTACAAGGGTCCTTGCTCTTGCTCACGCCGAATGTGTAGAAGCGCTTTTCCCTTTCACGAAGGTGAATGTTGATGATGAGGAAGAGCGCGATGATGAACTGATTGAGGAAGATAAGTACATAATTGAAATGCTCGTGCCAAAGAGCTTTTCAAAGACCACCGTTGACATCCTTGAGAAGTACATCCACGAATACCTTA
Organism: Bacteroidales bacterium; assembly: GCA_045617505.1. Lineage (GTDB taxonomy): Bacteria > Bacteroidota > Bacteroidia > Bacteroidales > UBA932 > Cacconaster. The sequence continues at coordinate 64,534 of JAZLIS010000094.1, forward strand.
TCTGCCGCGTCCTGTCGGACTGGTTCAGCATTACCAATCCTGGGAGTGCAAAGAATTGGGCAGACAAAGCCGAAGACGCAAAGGCGTCTATGCTCAAGTCCAAAAGCATACGTACAATTACTGCGAGAAGGGGAAAATCCCCATTCTAAAATTTTTTTCATAAAGAGTGTTGTTAAACGGTAAGGGGCTGTCGTGAGACAACCCCTTACTTCATTTATCGCATCTGATTTGTTTCTCGCAACTCATATTGGATTGAGCATCCTGATATGCTTTCGGAATCTGTGAGCTGGCATTTCAGGACAATTCTGAAATACTTGTACGGTGTACCCCGGAAGCCTCGCAAGTAATGGTCGGTACTGCTGAATACCGGGAACCAATTAGAAAGGTCCCTGGAACCATATAGAAGCGTTTGGACGTGTCCTCTTTCAAAGTTGCCACGCTGAATGATATGGTCTATTGTTTTGAGAATGTCAGGGTTGTCAAGTTTGAGCGGTCGCGTGACAAGCACCTGATTTGTCGGGTCCTCATTCGCAACGTGCTGTGAGAGGTCAACCAACTTGTTTTCGTCAGTCATTGCCAATGCTTCCGGATAAGAATTGACGGAGTTTACAATATTGCTCCGAATCATAGCCCATTTTTTCATACTCATAGAATATGCATAGGCGTATTTGTAGGAAGGATTGAAAAGAATGAGTCTTTGATATGGGTAGTCATATATCAGGCCACAGCCGCTGAGGAATGTACGGAACGATACAAAATTAAACTCACTATCAGCAGTGATTTCTTCCGCTTCTGCAAGTAACGCAATAGCCTGGGGGAGTAGCGATAGTGAGAACACTTCATCGTTCCTGCCGTCAATGGCTTCGGATATGCAGCTTGTTTGGGAGCCGGTTATCAACATAATGCCCCGGTCTGTCGCAAACAGGACAGCATCGTCTAACTGGGTTATGGAATCCGGATTGATGCAGACATCACGGGTGATAGGTTGACGGGCAGAGAAGCCGCCTGTCGTTGCCGACACCTCCAATGCCCAAACGCCATCGGTCGTGAACGCATACAACGGGAACTGTCCGAACTGACCCTGTGAGAGTGGTTTTGCCGCCGTGCTGAGACCGAGGATTCGTCCTGTGCCGACAGTGTTGATATTCGTGACCGGGAAATGGAATGGATTGTTCACCTCAGACGTAAATAGCTTGTTGGAATTGTCCACGATATAATCTTCCGAATATTCCATCTGGCCGCTCCAATTGTTCGAGCGAACGGTATCCCAATCAAGCAAGCCGTATGCTCCGTTCAGGAAGTCGTGGGCTTTAAGGTCTATATCATACGCAAGGTTGAGTTGCCCGGTAGAGATACGCATCTTAACCGCATTGACATTGGGGTAGAACACATACGCACCGTATGAACGAGGCACCCTTACACCCGAAGCGTTTTCCAGGCTGTGCCAATAGCCCATATTATCCCAAAGGCTACTTGCCTGGAGCCAATAGACACGGCCGTTCTCCTTTATCTGCACATAGATGCTAATAGTGGCATCAAAAGCGAAGAACGCCGGTGATACTGACTTCTGACTTTGATTGCCGCTCCAATTATGGTCCTGCGACATATAGCAGAACATCGAGCCGCAGGAGAAGCCCTTGTAAAGTTCCCTCTTCACTCCGCAGAGGTTAAGCCGTTGGTTATACACGAAAGATCTCTCGGCAAACAGCCTGTCGTGTGACAGGTAATCATCCGTCATCACTTCCCTGTTGACAAGCGATTGCAGATATTCCTCCGGTACTACAATATCCTTTCTCGTGCCGGCCATACTTGTTGCGAGAACATCAGAAATCTCCAACGAACACAACTTGAAGAATGTCGAGCAGGTGCGCAGCGATTCACCCACCTTGTCCTCCGAGAACTCCGGAAGATGGAATGTCTCACCCGGATAAGTGCCGCCCGTATTGAAATATAGCGCATATATCTCGCTGAAAGTCCATTCGCTGTATATTCCGAGTGCCCCGGCCAAATCGGAGCCGCTTGCGAAGGACCCCATTACGCAGTCCTCGGTCCTGCTTGAAGCAATAACCGGATTGCTGCCGCTGTAATTCTTATGGAACAGTTTGCCGATGAACTTTGACTTCATATCGTCATTGTCCTTCAGATTCTTAATCTTTCCGTTCTGGTCGTAGGTGTAGATGGGTTTCGATATAAAGACATCAATGCTTTTCACTATATCAGTCCAACTGTTCAGACCGTCCCCCGTTACATACATAGTGTCCCTTACGCAACCGTAATCCAATGAAGCGGCCATAAGGAATATGTCACATTCCGCATCGGTGTATTGGTTGCGTCCCGTTGCTCTGTTCCACAATGCGACAACTCCGTTTGTTGTGGAAGGACACATCAGGATAGGCGCACTATGCTTTGTCAGCGACCCGTCATACAGGCGCAGCGCATAGCGGACAAAGAACGGAAAGCAGAAATAGCCCTTGTCAACGGTCTGTTCCTTCACGAACTTGTTTACCTTGGCCATTATCTGGTCGGTGATCTTGTTCTGGTTAGTCTCGGTGAAATCGGCAAATAGGTTCCCTTCAGCAATTCCGTCAAACGAAATAGTGAATGTTGAGTGACTGTCATCGGAAACGCTGAAAAGACGGGGATGTCCTTTCAGTCCGAAAGATA
>JAZLIS010000095.1:0-3800 GCA_045617505.1 Bacteroidales bacterium
GGTAGCGTACTTCATCTCCCCCATCGTCGATCTGGAACGCATCGTGGGCGTGACGCTGGACGAGGAGCATTTGCGCTACGTGAGGCAGCACCCGATCGACTGGCGCGTGCCGGCGCACATCCTCTACGGGGAGAATGACCATCTCACCTCACTGGCGACGATCTCCGATTTCACGCGCAGGACCGGCGCCACGCTCGAGGTGATGCCCGGCGGCGAGCATTGGTTCCACACACCGGAGCAGATGGCGTTCCTGGACGAGTGGTTGTTGCAGTATATGCAATAACCACAATCATCGACCTGTGCAGATTATGCAGAGGTTCAGAAACTTTCGTATATTTGTAGAAATCTCAGGTTTTCCGTCCTCGATCAAACGGAGCAACATAACCCATTCGTTATGCGGAAAGAACGTCCCTCCACTGCGGAGCGGGTGTTCGAGCCTGAGATATCGCGTTGCTCCCACCCTCTCCCGCTACATATAGATTCCGTGCCGGCGCAGGTAGTCTTCCTGGCGCTCGAACGGCCGTTGCAGCCTGATACGCTCCCGCAATATTCCGTTGTCGCGGGCGTAGAATTCTATTGCATCCTTCAAAGTCCATCCGGCAGAGGCCCGTAGGGCTCCTGCGCTCTCGCTGTACACCGTGAACGCGGTGTGTAGCCTGTCCTGGTTATCCAGGTCGATCGCCGGGACAGTTATGACTTTCAATCTTTCCATCAATGCAAATTTAAGAAGAAAATACATTCAAAATATGAGAGACATGAAATGTGTCAGCCTTGACATATATGAGATTGGATATTTGTTGGACGCCTGTCTCAGGGGTTCACATCTACGTTCTGGGACAGTCAAAAGATTTGTTGATGAGTGGTATGACTTGTTCACGGAAGATGAGCGGATGAGGTTGTTCGAGTGGACGATTCGTTTGACATACGACTGCAGGTGGACCAGCAAAGAGAAAAACTATCAGCCCCACTTTGAGCCAAGGAGTAACTGCTGTGGTTCTGATGTAGAATTCGTTCATCGGTATCATCCTGACAATCAATATTTGGTCACCACCAGATATGAAGGGAAAGTAGAACAGCACCGTTGTTTCATGATGGAAGGCCATTACCATTTGTCTTCAACCAGAATGATTGCTGATGAGTATATCATCTCAGTTAATCACATCCCTTGTCCAGAATGGGAAAATTATAAGCAGGATGGAGTCGACTATGACAGAAATATCATCGCAAGACCGGATATCAATGCGAAATAATCCTATGATCAAATATGTTGACCTTAGAATAATTTCCGGACGAGACATTCGACTGGGAAGACTGCAATTCTTGCAAAGTTTTGGTGGAACGGGAAATCCGCATTACTTTTGCACCGCGAAACAAAAAAGCATCATGAGACAGACACCATTATTCTTCAAACAGCCCATCGCTTCCGGCAGATATTGCTGGATGCCTCAGCCGATGGTGTCTTCTGATGTACTGACAGAACGCACTCATCGAATTACGGAAGACATCGACTAATCTTCCATCCGCCCGGTGACGGGCACTCCCCTTTCATTTTTCAATAACCTGGCTGTGCGGGACATTTCCTGCACGCCGCAACGATGAATCATTCTGCCATGCAACAGATAATGGATGCCCGGTCGCGGGCCTCAGTTGCCAACATAAAGGCCCTTCTGGATGACCTCCGCTCAAGAGGTTATTCCAACGAAACCATACTACAGGCAGTCGGTATCTCCAAGGGGCCGGTTCGGATGATCTTGTGCCCTACCGGACTGTCCTGTCCGGATGATGATTCAATCAGCGTGAGACTGGGCCCTGTTGAGAGAACCCTGTACACCTTCTTCGTCTCGCATCCGGAAGGGATAGATGCCAAGGATCTTTGGAGTCACTACGATGAACTTCTCTCCATATACCGGTCGCAGAGCGTCGAGGACCCGTCAAGGCTCGAAGATGCTGTCGATGCCTTGTGCGAGGACTCCAGGGCCGCATTCCACACCAACATCTCACGCATCAAACGGAAGATTGCGGATGCCCTAGGCCCAGACGCCGGAAAGGATTACATAATCTACCGGCACAAAGATGGGCTGTACAGGATAGATATGTCAAATTTTAAGTAAATCAATGTTATGAGTGAATACACTACTATCTATTTGAGAAAAAAGGGAGAGTCCTTAATGAAGTTTCGCTCCATTTTAAGTGAAGAAACATCTGGACTGACCAGGGAGGAATATATTTCCCTTCTAGAAGAAATACACGCCTATAACAAGACTGTCCACGAAGGATTAGGGTGCGAGCTATTTTACATGTGTACAACACCGAGTCGTCAATTGAATGTATTGCCATACTCCGAAGATCCTAGCCTGTTGACGTCAGACGTGCTTGCGGCAATTCTGGACTTCTATTCAGAAGAGATAGAGGAGGAAAAGCAGTTCATTAAAAGGTACGAGGAAGAACTGAGAGTATTGGAGGATAGGATCCGGGCAGCAGATGTGAAATTATACGACAAGATCGATCAGGAAATATTTGAAACCAAAGCATCCATAAAAGATTGCCGGGAAACCTTGGATGAATTGCGTTTCCTTTCCAGTCGCTTCGAATTCGTTGCCAGCATGATGAAGGACGAAGACAACGTTAATAATTACGAACTGATTTATACGAAATCATAAACTGAAAACGATATGAAATTTACAGCAATAAGTGACCTGCACGGCTACCTGCCGAAGGATCTACCCGGTGGAGACGTGCTTTGCATATGTGGCGACATCGTGCCGCTTGACTACCAGAATGATTTCACTCAGAGCGTGGCGTGGTTCTGCCTGAACTTCGCACCCTGGGCCGATTCACAGCCTTACAGAAAGGTGGTATTCATCGGTGGCAATCATGACTTCTTCCTACAGGAACTTGGCGAGAAGAACAGCCCTACCTCTGTGATGAAACATCTCCTGCCCGGCCCACACAAGGGACAGAGCAAGCTTGTTTACCTGTGTGACAATTCCGTCGAAATCGACGGGATACGCATCTACGGCACTCCATGGATTGCCGACCTTGCAAGGTGGGCATTCTACAAATCCGAGGATGAGCTGGCGGAAATCTATGACAGGATTCCTCATAGATGCGACATTCTTCTCACGCATATGCCACCCCTCGCCTGTGATGCCGGGCGCGTGCTGCAGCACGGGAATTTCAACACACTGGCGGACTATGGCTCCCTGGAGCTTGCAGAGGCCATCAGCGCGAGGGACATCAATTATGCTCTTTGCGGTCACGTCCACACCGGCAACCATTTCCCTGAGCCTTTCGGCTGTGTAAGGAATGTGGTGAATGTCTCACTCAAGGACGAGCACTACAAGGTCGCATCCAAACCATTCACATTTAGTATTGATTAAAACAATGAACAGGATACTATTTACGGCGGACACGCATTTCGGTCACGCCAACATATTAAAGCATATGCCCGATCGTCCCTATGCTGCTGAAGGGATGATAAAGGAGCATGACGAATGGCTGCTTGACCTATGGAGAAGCAGCGTTGACAAGAGGGATGATGTCTACATTCTCGGAGACCTGACGTTTTTGAAAGCTGAAGACGCCCGTCATCTACTTGAAAAGTTGCCCGGAAGGAAGCATCTTGTGACAGGGAATCATGATGGAAGCATCCGTGCCTATCACAATTACTTCACGTCGGTGCACCAGATACTCGATATAGCTGTCAAGCAAACCAGGTGTCCTTTCCTGGAGCAGACATTGAGGCTCACGATGTGCCACTATCCTATGGTCACATGGAATCACAAACCATATGGCAGCAT
>JAZLIS010000096.1:0-3126 GCA_045617505.1 Bacteroidales bacterium
GGGTGTGAAAGTCTATCCGGACCAAAGTCTTCCGATGCTGGCCTGCAAGTTCAAGGATGCAGACGGCAAGGAACTGGACATGAAGGAAGAATCAGAACTGAAATAGCGGACAGGGGGTGACCCCTGTCTGCTATTTTATCGAGGCCGTAAAATGAACTGTGTCAAGCAAAGAAAAAGGATATAACTTTGTAGACACAGTATGATAATGAATGAAGATGTAGATTTCAATTCCTTCAAGACTCAGATTCTGGAGGACATCAGGGCAGGCAAGCCCTTGTTTGGAAAGAATGGAGCATTGGCTCCGATGTTGGAGAACATAGTGAATGCGGCTCTAGAGGGTGAGATGGATGCCCATCTTACCCAGGAATCCCGCGAGTCAGGTAACCGCCGCAACGGCAAGATGCAGAAGCAGGTTCAGACACCTGTCGGTGACATTACAGTGAGCACCCCTCGCGACCGTGATGCCTCATTCGACCCTCAGTTCATCAAGAAACGCGAGACGCTCCTGACTGAAGGCATGGCAGACCGCATTATTGGTCTTTACGCCTTAGGGACCAGCACCCGTGACATCAGCAGTTGGCTTGAAGAGACTGTCGGCACTTCGGTGTCGGCAGAAACCATAAGTTCGATTACAGACAGAGTGTTGCCCGAACTGGAGTCATGGCGCAATCGCAGCCTTGATGATGTATATCCGGTAGTCTGGCTTGACGCCATCCATTACAAGGTCATGGACGATAAGAACCGTCCTGTGACCCGAGCCATATACAATGTCCTTGGCATAGATCGAAACGGTCACAAGGATCTTCTGGGCATGTACGTATCAAAAAGCGAAGGCGCAAACTTCTGGCTGAGTGTGCTCACAGACCTGCAGAACCGCGGTGTTAAAGACATCCTTATCGCTTGCGTTGACGGACTTAAGGGTTTCCCGGATGCTATCAAAAGCGTCTTTCCTGACACTTCGGTCCAGTTGTGCATCGTTCATCAGATTCGCAATTCCGTCAAATATGTCGGCAGCAAGCACCAGAAGGAGTTCATGAAGGATCTCAGGCCCGTTTACGGTGCGGTAACCAAGGAAGCAGGTGAAATGGCTCTTGACCAGCTTGAAGCTAAATGGGGCGAACAGTATCCTATCGTAATAAAGTCATGGCGCGACAACTGGGACCGGCTGAGCGAGTTTTTCCAATATACAGCGCCTATACGCAGACTCATTTATACGACAAACACAGTGGAGGGGTACCATCGCCAGATAAGGAAAGTCACCAAGAACAAGGGCGTGTTCCCAAACGACACCGCTCTGGAGAAACTGGTCTATCTGGCTTACCGCAACATACGGAAGAAATGGACAATGCCCCTTTCTAACTGGGCCCAGATATCACAGCAGCTTGCCATTAAATTTGGCGAACGACTTAAATTGATGTAGCTTTGCAAAATGAGAAACAAACCGACCAATGTCTCGTCGGGGGCTGCTCGCCCCCTTGGCGACGCCGTTCCCCCGGTGTTTTTCATAGGTATTTTAGAAAACGTGATTCAACGCTTGACACAGTTCAAATGACGCCCCCTTTTCAGATACATCTCAGTTCTCTTCTGACTGCGGTACTGACGTTCCGATTCTGCGAGTCTCGCCACCAGCATATCTGCTGACGGCCACTCGCTGGCTGGAAGCGATTGAAGGGATTTATAGCATTCCGCCATTCCCTTGAGTTTGAGTTCCTCCAACTGGAGGATAGTTTCTTGAGTGTTCATGTTTTCATATGGATGTGTGCCAGTTGTGATTTCTATTGATAGGCCTCGGGGCCTCGTACGTTATCGTTTTGGGGTATATATGGTGTGTCCGCTACCTGCATACCCGAATCGGTCTTGTCTATACCGTTTTTAAGGATGGATTCGACCATATGATAACTTGCCGCCGCCTTTGGCTCTATGTGCTTGCAGGCCTGCTCCAGACGGGCCGGAGTATATCTGCCGGCAAGTCTCAGGATACCTTGACAAGCTCTGTAAGACTGTTGGACAAAGAATGGCCTGCTGAGGATAGCATCCACCACGGCCCTGGTCTCCGAACCGATCTGAGATGCCTTCTTCTGGAAGTAAGCGGCATTATATTCCTTGCTTTCAGCATAGGCTCTATGTCTTTCCGGCATATGCTCCGGCTTTGTGCTGTATCCGTCCCGATACATCCTGTCGTGTATGGCTATGCGCTTCATTTCACACCAGACTTCGACTGTCTCGGCATCGAACACGACCTTTGCCTTTTTTCCGACATATTGGTAGGGGACGCTGTAAAAGCGAGCTCTTTCCAACTGGAAGTGGTATGTACTGTTTATTGTTATGGCCTTCTCATATTTGAAGCAATATGGCTCTTCCGGAAGCGGGAGCAGATATGGCTTTTCTTCCTCCTCAAACTTCTGCCTGCGGCTCGTGTTGTGCCCCTTCGGCACAATGTCATTGAAGAAGTCATTGAGTTCAAGAAGCCTGGCATTAAGCTGATTGAGTGACGTCCACTCCTCATTGTACACACGAGAGTAATAGACCTTGTATACCTTGTCCACAAGTCCTTCTGCCGGTCCTTTATCGCGTGGCTTCTTTATCCGGCATCCGGCCATGTCGGTTCCGTAATGCATCGCCCACTGTTGTGCGGCATCATTCAATGCAGGCTCGTAGCGGCTATATTTCTTCACCCATTGGGTCATATTGTCCGTCTTGCTTATCTCAGCTACACCTCCGAAGTATGCAAGAGCCTTTCCCAGGGCATTGAAGAGATTCTCCATTGTGGCAGATAGCATTGCGATGGCGAAGCTCATCATCGAGAACGGAAGCACGCAGACGAGGACTATCGCCTCGATGCACTCTCCGGTTTCGGGATCTGTAAGCCATAACTTGTCACCGGCAAAGTCAAACTGCATCTCTCTGGCTGGCGCATAGATGTTATGATACTTGTAATCGTGATTCTTCTCGTACTCCTGAAGCAATGCCTTGAACTGGGTATATCCGTATGGATTGTCTGTTGACTTGCAATAGGTGTCCGTATACAGAACTTCATACGTCATATACTTGCGGGTCATTGCCTGTGCATACTCCTCAATATGCTCCTGTATGAATGCATATCTTTCCGTATCGCGATTACGGTGG
>JAZLIS010000097.1:0-29311 GCA_045617505.1 Bacteroidales bacterium
GAAATTGCATACGACAACCCAGCGGGGATAACGGTCATAGCCCAATTCAGCGGCATATCGCTTTGCCTGCTGGAACGGTGTCAGCAAGGAACCGTCAGACTGGGGGATGGCTTTTCTCAAGTCCTTTTCTATTGATTTCTGTTCGATAAGAACTCTCGTCGGCTCGATGTAGGCGTCAATGAAGCTGGTGCTGCTGAGCTTGACCTGATTTTCGAAAGAGATTATGTCGTAGGGGCGTTCCACTCCCAGCACCGTCTGGATGAGTTCCATCCAGAAAGGCTGGCTTTCTCCCTTTTCATATCCTCTGCCGGCCCACCTCTGCGCGAATGCCTTGGCGGCCGCTTGTTGCTGATTCTTTTGCATACCGATTCCGTTTGAAGTGTAAATTTAGCAATTTCTTTTCAGCAAACATCGGAAACGGCTGATTCTGATTCAAATATTGCCCTGGAGGTATTCGATTATGCCTTCGACGTGGAGGTCAACGATTGCTTGTTTGCCGGCACGGCTGCTGATGTAGGCCAGCGAGTTCCTTGAATCCATATAACCATTCTCGGTAAGGCAAGCAGCGCATTGGGTTCTAGTCAGGAGGTAGAAGGACTCTTCAAAGTCGATATCTCCGTCTGACCAGTCGGAACGAATCTTTCTTCCGGAGAGGTTCTTGATGGCGGCTTCGGCAAGGCAGGTGGCGAGTCTGTCGGATTTTGTATTGCCTTTGGAAGTATAGACGCTCCATCCGGTAGCGTTGAGCCATTTTGAGCCGTTTCCGGCGGCGTTGGCGTGAATGCTGACCAAGATGACGTTTTGCTTGCCGAGGGCGGCGCAATGGGAGTTTACGCGGCTTACCCGCTCTTTGAGGGGGATGTCCGTTTCTTCCGGAACAAGGAGCTCGGCATCATAGCCCCGGTCCTGAAGGTCGGCGACGATGCGTCTTGCGATTTCGCGGTTGAATTTGTATTCGAGGAAGCGGCCGTCGGGGCTGCGTTTGCCGGGAGTGTCGGAGCCGTGGCCGGGGTCGATGAGAATCTTCATAGTGCTGCAAGGTTTGTGCAGCTCAACGATTCCAGGGGGTAAAGATAATCAATAATGATAATCTGGAGAAAAATGAATATCTTTGCAGATGAGTGTTGCAGCCATAAGCTCACACTTTAGAATTCGTAATGTCCCGGGCCCCGCAAGGATGCTCGGGACTCTTTGCATAAATGTGTATCAAGTGTGTATCAAATGACGGTCTATAAAAACTAAAATCCGCAGTAGAGGGAACTCTATTGCGGATTGGAGAGGTGCGAAGCGGAATCGGACCGCTGTAGCAGGTTTTGCAGACCTGTGCCTAACCACTCGGCCATCGCACCGAGGGAGTACAAAGTTATGCAATTAATTTTGATTTCCAAAAATCATTTCAGTTTCACCCCTTCTCCCACAACAATCTCCACCTCCCGTGGACTCTGTACCTGAGCCACGGTACGGCCTCTGTCATCCCTGCTCACCTTGACGGAGATAGTTCCGTATGGGGTGGGATATGTCCCCTCGGCCCACTGTAGGTCTCCCAGATGAGGGTCAATGCAGACCTTTCTGCACCCGGGCTCCAATATCCTGACACCCAGAATATGACGGCTCATCCACGGAGTGGGGCCGGAAGCCCAGCCGTGGCAGAGGCTGTGGCGGAAACTGAGATAACAGTAATCCCCGAAATCCCCGTGTATGTCTTTCTTGCCCGCAACAGGCATCTCGTCAATCCTGAATGCATTTTCCATCCAGTCGAGGTTGAAATCCTCCCAAAACGAGGTGGCACCCATATCGAGCATTCCTCCCCAGTACTGACGGATTATGTCGACGGCCTCCTGATATCTTCCGGCCATCGCAAGAGCCTCAAGCATATAGTAGCCGTAGAATGTGGAGAAACCCTGCGCCCCTCCGACGGAAACAACCTCTTCGCAGGCCTGTACGGCAGGCATCAGTCCGGCCATAGCCATAAGAGCCGCACTCTGTTTCAGATTGTTGTGCGGTTCGACGGCCTTGAGAAGCCGTCCCCGTATCTCCGTTGCAAGGGACGCATATCTTTTATCCCCAAGACTTGCACACAGCCTGGATGCATCCTCGAGAGCAAGGCACAGAAGAGCCCTGTACCCTGCCCTGACCCCATCCTGATTGGGTGAGGAGGGCCAGTCCAGAAATATTCTTCCTTCGATATTGATGCTTCCGTCATCCCCTGTCAGGGTGTCAAACATATCGAGAAGTCCGGTGATATATGCGTGATGTTTACCTATATAGTCAAAATTGCCGTTCTGCATATACCAGTCATGAAGTATGACCAGATACCACATCGAGTAGGAACTCATTCCGTTCAGCCACTCCGGCAGAGGGAACTGCTCACAGGCCATATCCACGCTGCGGTCTATTATATCGTTGTAACCAAACACTGCGGATACGGTTGCCATCTCGGGATGCATATCACCCAGCCAGATGAGGCGGTCACGCTTGATGCCATCCCATATATACTCCTGCATATTGAGATGTGTGGTCCAGGCCCCTGTCCGCCAGATTGAATCCAGCCTTTCGTCACTGCACCTGAAAGAACCCTGATACGGAATGTCCCTCCATCGGAGAATCGCCGTCGCCTCCCTTATCTCAAGGGTGCAGCCGGTCTCAAGCAGGTCTATCCTGACAAAGCGGAAACCGCTGTTGCCCAATTCGATGGAGCCGTCGCGGGGGATTTTCATCACGATGTCCCTCATCGCGTGGTCATCCGTGGAATGTCCGGCAATCCAGTCAGTGTCGCACACCTCGCTGCAAGCCTCGGAAACGGATTCGCCGAAACGGATTCTCACCAGTTTCGGATAACGCTCGTATCCCGCCATCACAAGTTTGAGGCCTCCGTGGAGTTCCTTCCCGTAATCCAGAATGACAGATGCGGTATCCCCGGGAGTTGTGACCATCTCGCACATACGGCCTCCTATCATCGCGGCCTGCCCTGACCCCTCCAGAAGAAGGGCTTCCGCATCCTTGACATTGCCTCCTGTCCAGACTATCCTTGTCGGGGTGATGAATTTCCTGTCGATGATATCCTTGCGGTCCGCTATAGAGGCAACCGGGACGGCGGTTAGAAGGATAAACAAAAGAGCGTATTTTCTCATAATGCGCTATTCGCGATTTTTAAGTTTCCTTGCAGCCTGACCCAAAATCGTGAGATATCTGTCGGACGGCACTCCCTCTTCAAGGGGAACCAGCACGGCTCCGGGCCTTGGGACAGGCACCTCGCGCGCTATCTTGAAAATTGCGGTACCTTCGTTGACCTCATCGAACATCGAGACATAGATAGACTCACAGCCGGCCTCAATACAGGCGTCAATCTGCCTCTGCAGGAACTCCCCGCCCCTGCGGGCCACGGCATCACCGGCTCCCGGCTTCATATTCTCCCAGGAGAACCCGGGCCATACGTCACCCGCGAAGTCTATCCCGTGTTCCCTGCACCACTTCACGTCTTCGGGTATTATCTTCCTGAATTCATCAAAAGTTTCATTGTCGGACCTTCCTACATACCACGGCATAATTATGTCGGCCTTGGCAAGGTAGCCGTAGAATCTGTCATCCTTCCGGACATCCTCCCCCATCTCGCGCCAATAGGTTGGAACACCGAGCATTATACTGTATCCGCGCTCCTTCAGTCCGTCAATAATCTTTTCGGCCTCATCCATATAATATGCGGGCCTGTCCACAAAACCCACGCCCCAGACAACGACAAGAGGCTTGCCATTGTGCCACAGATAGGACGGACGTGACTTGTGGTCGAACAGATTATAGCGCTCGTTCAGAAAGTCCATGTCGTTGAGAAGTATCTCCCCCATAGTGCCTTCAATGCCTCCGGAGAGGTCATACATTATGCAGATAGCCCTGTCGTAGCGCTCGGCACAGGACATGGCATTGTCCATTACAGCAAGATAGTGCGGATTGCTTATGTTGGGAATGAATCTCTGCATGAAGACTCCGTCAAGACCGTACTCCTTCATCCATCGGAAATGTACGTCCACCGTGCTGTAGTCCGCTGCGGAGAAGGCTCTCGGACTGCTCCCGTCGGCCATCTTGCCGGGCAGAGGATAAGTCTCCGTATATTCAAGCACTTCGGGCATCATATCCACGTGATATGTTCCGTCCGCCCTGGCATATCCTCCTGCATACTGAGAACCCACCTCATCGGGAGAGAAGAACCAACCCTGATAACCGGCCATCACAAGGCCCTTGTAGGAATCGTAACTGACGGATGACTTCACACCCCATCCCTTGTTCGGGAGAGGGCCCATCTCAAGTTCCAGAACACCACCGGCAACAATGTCGGAGTGGCTGATTGTCGGTTCGTTCCAAGGTTTGCCGTTGAGAGTCGCGCTCTGGATGTATTTGTTGTCCTTAGACACGTTGTTTGCCTTGACCTCGAACGTCCTGCCGTTCGGGAGATGGATGGCCGCATCCTCAAACAGAGGGCTGCCGATGCTGTATTCCGGCTTTCCGGGGCATACGGGGAAGAATCCGAGGCTTGAGAAGACCACGAACGAGGTCAGGCCTCCGCCGTCCTCATCTCCGGGCATTCCCATATAGTCGTTGCGGAACCACTGGTCGAGCATCTGACGGACACGCTTCTGGGTTTTCCACGGAGCACCCGCGAAATTGTAGAGATAAGGCACGTGCAGCGAAGGCTCGTTGCCCATCGAGAACTGACCCACGTTTCCGGTATGGTCCGGCATCTTTGCATAAAAATCATATTTGTCCATTCCGAGAGGCTCGGCGAACATACTGTCGAGCTGGGCCACGAACCTTTTTTCTCCTCCCATCAGGGATACAAGGTCATATACGTTGTGCTGGACGTCCCAGCGGTAAACCCAGGCATTGTTCTCGTCGTAGTATTCACGCGCGCCCATTCCACCGGGGAAGTTGTAGTCGAAAGGCTCGATGAACCGTCCCTTCGAATCCTTTGGATGGAAGAATCCCGTCCTGCCGTTGAACAGATTGCGGTAATCGAAAGAATGTCTGAAGAAATATTCCGCCTCAGTGAGAGTGGCGTTGTCCCCGGTCCTGTCGAAATCGGCCTTCAGGAGAGAGTATGCCGCCCAGCAGTCATACGAAGTTCCGGTAGTGACGGGAATGGGCTGACGTTTCTCAAATTCGTGGACGTTAGGGTCGGTCTCCTTCTCCCCTTCAAGCAGTGCGGGAAGATAGCCGTTCTCCCAGTAGAATTTGTCCAGCTGTCCTGCGGGAGCATTGCTCCAGGGGACCACGGTTCTTGTCCTAAGGCTCGTGGAGGCTGCGGTTGCGGCTTTATGGACATCCACGTCAAGCCCCTTGGCAACGGCATCCGCAAGGGAGCCGATGGTGTGGCAGCAGTTCATACCGCGTCCGGCACCGCTCACGCCGGGGAAGCAGGGCAGCCACCCGTGGCTGTTCTCGTCGGACATACGGAGATATGATGCAAGTATATCCTCTTCAAGACCGGGATCGACGATTGTACGCAAAGGATGTGCGGAATGGTACGTGTCCCACAACCAGTCATCCGTATAATAGGGAGTACCTCCGTCCTGATGAACCTGACGGTCCTCCCCGCTCCAGTACTGCCCGTCCTCGCTCATACATATCGGCCTTTCGAGTGTCCTGTAATATGAGGTGTAGAATACGGTCAGGTCATCGTCGTCATCACCCTTGACCTCAAGACGGCCGAGAGCCTCGTTCCAGATGTTTCGTCCCTCTTCGGCAAGTGTATTCACGTCGAAGTTCCCTATCTCACGGGCAAGGTTTCTTGCAGCCTGCTCCTCGCTTATGAAAGAGACGCCGTAACGAATCTTCAGGACAGGAGCTTCAAACACAAGGGATACGCTGCCCTTGCCGGAGGGCTCCGAGGAGACGGCATCACTGTCGAATTCCGCATAGACGTATGCCTTCGTTCCTCCTCCGCATCCGGTCCACCCTGTCACGGTATGTCCGTCAGTTGTCATCTCTCCTCCAAGGCCGTTGAAACTGAGCCTCAAAGGCTCGCCTGTCCGGTTTGTGAGTTCATACAGCGCGGACTGATGAGATGAGGCGAATCTGGAATGTATGGTGGATTCGGCAAGTTCCGTTTCATAGAAATACGGAGTTATGTGCTCGTTGTCATAATTCAGTTTCAATCCGGGGAAACCGATGAACAGGGGCGCCTCGGAGCGATGGCTCACCACAAGCAGGGGAAGGCCTTCCACATATTCGTCAGTTATCTGCCGGCGCATAGGGAACACCCTGAGCATCGAATGGGGCAAACTGACGGTAGGATACACAGGCACAAGCAGATGACTGATATTGCCTATATAGGGGTTTACGTAATCGACAGGTTCCTTCTGACTGCCACAGCTGGCCGCAAGTATCACAAAAAAGAGGGCGGCAACAAGAATTTTGGATTTATTGTGCTTCATATTCGCAAATATAGCCATTTTTGCCTAATTTTGAAAGATAGTTGGCAGAACTATGACCGTTGGTATAATAACAGCGATGGAAAAGGAATTCCGGCAGATTGAAAGAGCACTGGAAAGAGCTCATTCCGAGAACGTCTTTCAAGTGCTTTGCGGCATAGGAAAAGTGAACGCCGCAGCGTCTGCGCAGTCCCTGGTCGATTACCATCATCCCGACTGCATAATTTCCGCCGGAGTGTCCGGCGGTCTGAAAGATTTTCTGCATCAGGGAGATATTGTCATTGGAGAGAGTCTTGCATATCACGACGTATGGTGCGGGGACGGCAACCAATATGGTCAGGTTCAGGACTTGCCGCTCCATTTCCACAGTGACCCCTCCTTAATCAGGAAGGCTGTCCGGTTGAAAACACTCAGGCCCGGTCAGGCAATACACACGGGGCTTGTCTGCACCGGCGACAAATTTTCGGACGGCAGTGATGTCCTTTCAAACATCAACACCCACTTCCCTGATGCATTGGCCGTTGATATGGAATCGGCCGCAGTGGCTCAGGTCTGCCACCTCAACAAAGTCCCGTTCATAAGTTTCCGCATCATCAGCAATCTTTCCTTCAGCGCGGAAAGCTGCGGGCAGTACGAACAATTCTGGGAAAGCGAGGCCGACTCATCGTTCGCCGTCTTCAGCAATCTGATAGAACGACTGATCAAACAATAAACTGCAATGAAAAAACTGTTTACATTTTTTACAGGAGCGATGGCCGTAGCGGCCTGCATTGTTTCCTGCGCGCCCAAAACCCAAGAGATCAAAATCATCTCCTACAACATCCGTTTAGGCGTTGCCGATGATGGGGAAAACAGCTGGGAGTTCCGCAAACAAGCCACTCTCAATATGCTCAATGCCGAGAAACCCGATGCATTCGGACTTCAGGAAGCGATGCCGATGCAGCTGGCTTTCATCGAAGAGAATCTCCCCCAATACAAAAGAATCGGAGTAGGACGCGATGACGGTATCGCTGAAGGAGAGTGTATGGCGGTGTACTACAATACTGAAAAATTCAAGCTGCTGGAGAGTGCCACCTACTGGCTGAGCGAAACTCCCGAGGTGCCGAGTGACGGATGGGATGCCGCCTGCAGAAGGACTGTCACGATGACTCATCTGAAACTGAATGATTCAGGGAAAGAGTTGTGCTTTTTCAACACTCATCTTGACCACGTCGGCCGAATCGCCCGTGCCGAAAGCGTCGAACTTCTCGAAGATCTTATGGATGACTTCGCCGAAGACGGCATACCTGTTGTCCTGTGCGGTGATATGAACTCCACCATCACCCCCATATTCGACCCTCTGTTCGAGGACGGATTCATAAGTGCCCGCGAGGCAGCCCCCGTCACCGACAATCACAACACTTACAATGCCTGGGGCGAAATGGAAGGGAAGCCCGAACTGGAAGGCAAGGCCACCATCGACCATTTCTTCACCAAAAGCATCCAGCCCAAGACCTTCAGGACTCTGAACGGCAACTACGGGGCCCCCTATATCTCGGACCACTATCCCATCGCACTCACATTCGACCTTTAGAAATCCGTGACCAAGCAGGAAATCAGGCGTGAGATGAAACTCCGCCAAAAGGAATTTGCAGCCTCGGGAAGGGGAAAATCCGAAGCGGCGCTCCTCTGGTCAAAAGTCGAGAGCCTTCAGGAATTCAAGGATGCCCGGACAGTGCTTCTCTATATGGCCATAGAAGGAGAAGTGCCGACGGAAGAGTTCATCAGGAGATGGCACACGGCAAAAAGAATTATCATCCCGAAAGTTGTCAAAGAGGAGCTGTATCTATACGAATATTCTCCCAGGCGGCTGGCGGAAGGATACAGGGGAATCCCCGAACCGTCTGAAGATGCAGTTCGGGCAGATTGTTCGGAAGTGGAACTGGCTATCGTCCCCGGTGTGGCCTTCACCCGTCAGGGCGCAAGGTTAGGCAGGGGCAAAGGCTTCTACGACAGACTTCTCCCCCACCTCAACTGCCCCAAGGCCGGCATCTGCTTCAGTTACAGAATCCTCCCCGATATACCGTCAGACCCCTGGGACATAACCTTGGATAGAGTCATATCACTTTGAAAATCTAAAAATCCACAACCATAATGAACAAACTTTCCATTATTTCCATTATTTCCATTTCCGCAGCGGTGATGCTTCTGTCCGGATGCGGAGCGGCAGATGCTCCGGAGCCCGTACTTCCCATTCCCACCCCCGAACAGATAGAGTGGCACAAGACTGAGAATTACGCATTCGTCCATTTCGGTCTCAACACTTTCAACGATCTTGAATGGGGTTTCGGAGACACCCCGGCTTCCACCTTTGACCCCGAAGACCTGAACTGCGGGCAATGGGTGGATATATTCAAACGTGCCGGCCTCAAGGGCGTCGTTCTTACCACAAAACATCACGACGGGTTCTGCCTCTGGCCCACGGAAACCACCGATTACAACATCAGCCACTCTCCCTACAGGAACGGCAAGGGTGATGTCGTCAAGGAACTGAGCGAAGCCTGCGCAAAGGCCGGCCTGAAGTTCGGAACATATCTCTCCCCTTGGGACAGGAACAATGCGGACTATGCACGTCCAGAATATGTCAACAACGTATATCACAAGCAGATGCAGGAGCTGGTATCCAACTACGGCCCCCTGTTTGAGTTCTGGTTTGACGGAGCTAACGGCGGCGACGGCTACTATGGAGGAGCAAGAGAAAAGCGTTCCATCAACGCCCGCGAATACTATAATTATGAGAAATGCCGCGAAATCATCAAGGAGAAGCATCCTTCCGCAATGATTTTCGGAGGCACGGTACCTGATATCCGCTGGATCGGCAACGAAGCAGGATGGGCCGGAGACACCCAGTGGAGCATCTATGATTCTGAGATAGCCAAGAACAACCGTTATTCGGGCAGCCAGTGGGGCAGTCCGAAGGAGTCCAAGTGGCTTGGCGCTGAAGTTGACGTATCCGTCCGCCCGGGCTGGTTCTACCATCCCCGCGAGGACCATCAGGTCAAAACTGTACAAAAACTTGTCGATATATACTATGAGAGTGTCGGCCACAACTGCAACCTCATCCTCAATTTCCCCGTTGCTCTGAGCGGACGTGTCCATCCCATTGATTCAGCAAGAGTCCTTGCCGCAGCCGAAGTTATCAGGAACGACCTGAAAACCAATCTTCTCAAGAAAGCCACAGTCAAAGCTGACGTTCAGAGAGGAATACCATTCAGTGCAAAGAAGGTCAACGACGGTGACTGGGACAGCTATTGGGCCACCCCCGACGGGATTGCCGGCGGCACGCTCACCTTCACTTTCAGGGAACCGACCGCACTCAACCGCTTCAAACTCCAGGAGTATATCCCTTTGGGCCAGCGAGTGTCGAAGTTCGAAATCGAATACTGTGACGGCGACAACTGGATTCCCGTCAAGGCGATGGATTCCCTTACTACGGTAGGTTACAAGCGTCTCGTACGTTTTGAGACCGCAGAGGCAAAAGAGTGGCGCGTACGATTCATCGATGCGCGCGGACCTCTCTGCATAAACAACATAGAGGCTTTCCTCGCACCTGATTTCGTCGATGGAGAGAAGGCGTCAAGTCCATATGATTCCAAGGTGATCCCCGCCTCCTCCTGCACTATCGTCAGTCCCAAGACGGACAACGTGAACAAAGTACTTGACGATGACGACTGCTCATCACTGACTGTAAAGAGAGGACAGGCCCTTGCAGTCCGTCTTGACAAGGCCCACAAAATCATCGGTTTCCGCTATATGCCCGATCAGAGCCGCGATGCCTGCAATTACGCTATGGCGTACAGACTTCTCATCGACGGGAAAGAGATCTCCGAGGGACCCTTCGACAATATGATAAACAACCCTGTCCTTCAGGAGGTCATATTCAAAACTCCCGTCGAAGGCACCGAAGTGAAGTTCATCCCCACGTCGTTCAACTACGACAACCCGGAAGGGGACATCGCAGGATTCTCGATTCTTGCAGAGTAAAAATCGGAGGATGCGCTGATGCACATCCTCCGATTTTTTATATCAATTCAGGAAGGTTCTACTTCACCTCCTCGAAGTCAACGTCCTCGGGAGCTCCGGCATCATTGCCTCCGTTGCCGGCAGGGCCCTGCTGGGCACCCGGATTGAAGCCCGCTCCGGGGTTCGCACCTTGTGCACCCGCGGCCTGAGCAGCCTTGGCCATATCCTCGGAAGCCGCATGCCAGGCATTGTTAAGGCTCTCCATAGCCTTGTCAATTGCATTGACATCCTGACTCTTGTGAGCCTCCTTAAGCTGGGCCAGAGCAGACTCGATAGCGCCTTTCTTGTCGGCGGGAATCTTGTCTCCGTACTCCTTGAGATTCTTTTCGGTCTGAAATACCATCGCGTCTGCGCCGTTAATCTTGTCGATGCGCTCCTTTTCTGCCTTGTCGGCAGCCTCATTGGCCTTAGCCTCATCCCTCATACGCTTGATTTCGTCATCTGACAGACCTGAAGACGCTTCGATTCTGATGGACTGCTCCTTGCCCGTAGCCTTGTCCTTTGCGGATACGCTCAGTATGCCGTTGGCGTCGATGTCGAAGGTAACCTCAATCTGAGGAACACCACGGGGTGCAGGAGTGATTCCGTCAAGGTGGAATCTGCCGATAGTCTTGTTGTCACGGGCCATCGAGCGTTCGCCCTGAAGGACGTGAATCTCCACTGAAGGCTGATTGTCAGCGGCTGTAGAGAAGACTTCGCTCTTCTTGGTAGGAATTGTGGTGTTGGCCTCGATGAGTTTTGTCATAACTCCACCTAGAGTCTCGATGCCGAGGCTCAGAGGGGTAACGTCAAGCAGAAGCACATCCTTGACGTCTCCAGCGAGGACTCCCCCCTGAATTGAAGCACCTACTGCAACCACTTCATCGGGGTTGACACCCTTGTTGGGGGCCTTTCCGAAGAATTTCTCCACGATTGCCTGAACTGCGGGGATACGGGTTGAACCGCCGACCAGCAGGACTTCGTCAATGTCCGATGTCTGATATCCGGCATCGCTGAGGGCCTTGCGGCAAGGTTCGATGGTAGCCTGAATCAGGTCGTCACAGAGAGCCTCGAATTTGGCGCGGCTCAAGGTCTTGACAAGGTGACGGGGAACGCCTCCCACTGCTGTGATATAAGGAAGGTTGATCTCGCTTGAGGTCTGGTTTGAGAGTTCGATTTTCGCTTTCTCTGCGGCCTCTTTCAAACGCTGGAGAGCCATAGGGTCCTTGCGCAGGTCCATCCCGTCATTGTCTTTGGCGAATTCGTCGGCCAGCCAGTCGATAATCTTGTGGTCGAAGTCATCACCGCCGAGGTGAGTGTCACCGTTGGTTGACTTCACTTCAAACACACCGTCACCGAGTTCGAGGATTGAAATATCGAAAGTACCGCCGCCGAGGTCAAAGACAGCAACCTTCATATCCTTGTTCTTCTTGTCGAGTCCGTATGCCAGAGCGGCCGCGGTAGGCTCGTTGATGATTCGTTTCACGTTGAGTCCGGCAATTTCACCGGCCTCCTTGGTAGCCTGACGCTGGGAATCGCTGAAATATGCGGGAACCGTGATGACAGCCTCGCGGACTTCCTGTCCGAGGTAATCCTCCGCCGTCTTCTTCATCTTCTGGAGAACCATTGCGCTGATTTCCTGAGGTGAGTAGAGTTTGCCGTCTATATCTACCCTGGGGGTGTTGTTGTCGCCGCGCACCACTTTGTATGAAACGCGGTCAGTTTCTTTGGTAACCCTGTCGAATGTCTCGCCCATAAATCTCTTTATGGAGAAGATTGTCTTCAGGGGGTTGGTAATGGCTTGACGTTTTGCGGGATCGCCGATTTTGCGCTCTCCGCCTTCCGCGAAAGCCACTACTGAGGGAGTTGTACGCTTCCCTTCGCTGTTGATTATGACCGTAGGCTCGTTGCCTTCCATTACCGCCACACAAGAATTGGTGGTTCCAAGGTCAATACCGATAATTTTACCCATAGTTTTATCTCCTTTTTTTGCTTGTTCAAATTAAAGCGCCGGTCCCTTTCCGGGCCGATGCCTCAAACATATCGAAGATTATGCCATTCGGTAAAATATGACATATTGTCAGTCATCCGTCACTCGAACCAGCCCCTCCTGAGTTTCCTGCATTTCTTCTTGAGCCAGCTGCGGGTCTCCGGGTCAAGATAGGGAGAGAGTGTCCTGTAAACTTTTTTGTTGTAGGCGTTCAACCAGGCCAGCTCGTCATCATCAAGAAGCCCTGTCCGCACCGGAGCCGTATCTATATGGCAGAGTGTCAATGTCTCGAAGCGGAGCCAGGAGGCGAACTCATTCTCCCCGTCCTCCACGCACAGCATCACGTTTTCGTGGCGGATACCATACTTTCCTTCACGATAGAGGCCCGGCTCGTTGGAAGTCACCATCCCCGGAAGAAGAGGCTGGCTGTTGAAATTCTGACGGATGCTCTGGGGCCCTTCGTGGACTCCGAGGTAGTAGCCTATGCCGTGTCCGGTACCGTGTCCGAAACTCCTGTGATTCTTCCATAGAGGTTCCCTGGCAAGGGCATCAATCTGGCAACCTGCCGTCCCTTTCGGAAAGACAGCCATGGAGAGGTCTATCATACCCTTCAGAACCAGCGTATAGTCCTCTTTCTCCCTCCGGGAGCAACGGCCCATCGGCACCGTGCGGGTTATGTCTGTAGTTCCCTGATCATACTGTCCTCCGGAATCCACGAGATAGAGGCCCTTCTTCCTTATCAGATCAGAGCCGTTGACAGGTGTGGAATAGTGCGGAAGAGCGGCATTCTCACCGTAGGCGGAGATATTCTCGAAACTGTTGCCGTGATAACCGTCTATCTCTGCCCGGAATGATGTCAGCTTGGCCGACGCGTTCCACTCGTCAACCTCCTCACGGGCTTTCACCTTGCTCTCAAGCCAATGAAGGAACTTTTCCACCGCCAGACCGTCCTGAAGATGGATTTTCCTCAGATTCTCTATTTCTGTGCGGTTTTTGACCGCCTTTTTCTCCACGACAGGGGAAGTGCAGAAAACAGTGCGGCTCTTCCCGAATGCAGCGTCAATCAGATTGCTGACGTTCACGTTGAGAGTGGCGGAATCAACCATAAGCGCTCCACCTCCTTCGGCCATAACCGCCAGCCCGTCTCCAAGAGTCTCATAATCGGCAATGTCAACGCCTGAAACAGGAGGCACATTGCCCGAATCCCTCACGAACCAGCAGGCTCCGTCAAGAGAAACCGTCAGATAGGATATCACGTACGGGTTGTAATCGATATCCTCCCCACGGACATTGAGCAGCCAGGCTATTTCGTCAAGTGCAGAAACCAGCATATGTCTGCAGCCTCTACTTTTCATCTCGGTCCTCAACCAGTTCAGTTTTTCCTCCCTTGTCTGTCCGAACAGCTTCCGGTCAGGCAGAGTGACGGGGGTGGCGGGTATGGGAGGGCGGTCCTCCCAGAAGCCGGAGAGAAAATCGGGCATATCAACAAGCCGGTAACCGTCAATCCCATACGCCTTCTCCAACTTCGACTTCAGGTCGTTTATCCACTCCACGCTCCAGCACAGACCGTCATAGGCGACAGTGACCGTATGATTCAATGAACCCTTGAATTCCGATGCAAGATAGTCCGGAATGAGAACCTGCTCCGGAACTCTTGTCTTATGAAGAGCTATTCCTGTCCCGGGAAGCTGCCGGCCCGCCTGAATGAAATATCTGGTATCCGTCCACAATCCGGCGTGGGATGCAGTTATGGCCATTTCGGCCGCTTCTCCCGTAAATCCGCTCACCCATTCGACCTGACACCATCTGCGTGCAGGATATTCGCTTGCGTGAGGGTCGGTATTGGAGATGAGAAGGGCGTCTATGCCTCTTTCAGCCATTGCTGTCCGAAGCCGTGCCACACGTGCGGCATAGATGTTTTCCATAATGTCAGAAGTTATTTTGAGGTTCCTTTCCTGAAATGTTCCGTATCGATTGGAAGTATCCCGGAAGGCTTGATTTCACCGAGTATTATCCTTACCGCAGCCTCACAGTTGTAACGGGTATCCTCATAACCGACAATAAGGACGTCAAAATCCTTCAGGTCACGGGTGAAGGCATCAAGATCGGACGGATTGCCGAAATAGACACCGATATTGGAGTGTCGGACCCCGAGGGATGCGAACATCTTGAACTGATACGGATTCGGACTTGTCACAGGATGGAGCGTGCCGTCGGCCAGAGGGGAATCCCCCGCCTGAAAACTGACCACAATCTTGTCGTAATCGTTGAGTTTGTATCTCAACCTGTAGATATCTTCGTAAGGAGTGCCTTCCGGAATAAGAAAGACCTCCACACCTTTTTCAGCGAGCCTGTCGGCAATATATCCGGTATTCGCATTCGCATTATATGCAAGATAAGCGCTCCTGCCGAACTTCCTCAACGGAAGGTTGGCATCCCGACGCACCACGGTAAGGGACTTTTCCGAAATCTCGCGCAACAATCTCTCATTTTCGGGTGTAACGTCAATCAGGCTGTCATTGACGTTTATGCGTGTGAGCAGACTCTTGTCGCTCAATGCGGAAAGCTGGAGAAATCCGGGAATGGCGGCCTTTTCCTGCCCGGACAGCCCGGACGCCATCATAACGGCGAGAAACAGCAGTGAAAATCTCTTCATCCTTGAAAGGGTTTGTCGCGCAAATTTAGCAAAATAGTTTCTATTTTAAGTATCTTTGTCTGTCAAATGAGTCACTCTGAAATGCAAAGATCCCTCTCAACCATCGTCATTGCCCTCTTACTGGCGGTTTTATCTTCAGATTACAGCACAGCCTCGGCCGCACCGAAAGGCAACCCCAAAATCATCGCCCTTTTCCAGTCCGTATCCGACTCCGTATCGGCCTATCTCACAGAAGCCACCACCGTCGTTTCCCCGACTGTAATCGAACGTGTCGTCCCGTCAGGAGGAAAGCTGAAAATCTTCTTTAACAAGAATCTGAAAGATTTCCCCTTGAGGGACAACATTATCACGACACTATATGGAATAATTGACGGAATGATGCCGGCAAGCTACACCCAGTACAAGGGTAAGACAGCGATTTATTCCGAAGAGACACCGATTGAAGAGATGAGAAGCAACTATTTCACCTCAAATCGGGATGAAACCCCCATCAGCGAACACCACAACCGGGTGACCAAGGCCCGAGAAGGGCTGGTCCCTCTGGTGACCAACATATCCAGACCCTATTCTGTCACGGCAGGCCTTCAGGGAAGACATCTGGGTATTTGGCAGAGCCACGGCAGATATTACGATCAGCTCCAATACAGATGGAAGTGGCAGCGAGCCAGATATTTCGAAACGGTGGAGGACCTTTTCACACAGAGTTACGTCCTGCCCTATCTCGTCCCCATGCTGGAAAATGCCGGAGCCGTGGTATTGCTTCCAAGAGAGAGGGATTTTCAGACAAATGAAGTCATAGTAGATAACGATAATCCCGGAAAATCATACAGCGAAACAGGTGCCTGGAGCAAATCGGATTGCCCCGGTTTCGCCCTGACCCCCTCCGGTATCCTTACGGATGAAAACCCTTTCAAGCTGGGAAGCGCGCGTGTCTGCAGGACATCGGAGGAAGAGACATCTTCAGTCAAATGGAATCCGGACATTCCCGAATCCGGGACATATGGGGTTTATGTCTCCTATCAGACTCTGCCCGGCAGCGCAAGGGACGCCAGATACACCGTACGCCACAAAGGCGGACAGACGACATTCACAATAAACCAGCAGATGGGCGGCGGTACCTGGATATTTCTCGGATATTTTGACTTCGAAAAAGGCAGTTCGCCCGGCAAGGGCGTAATCCTGTCCAATGTCTCCTCCGAGAAGGGCTCAGTGGTCAGCGCCGATGCCGTCAAATTCGGAGGCGGTATGGGAAATATCGCCAGAAAACCTCTGAAATCGGATTTTAAAATAGAGCCGGAAGTATCAGGAGTGCCACGTTTTGCGGAAGGAGCGAGATACTGGCTTCAATGGGCAGGTTTCGTAGATACTGTATATTCCCATTCCAAGGGAGAAACGGACTACAAGGATGACATCTGGGCCAGATGCCACTGGTCCAACGCCCTTGCAGGAGGGTCGTACGTCAATCCTGATGAGCAGGGATACAATATACCTCTGGATTTGTGTTTCGCGCTGCACAGTGATGCCGGTGCCTCCCTCACGGACTCAATCGTGGGAACTTTGGCAATCCACACGCCCAAATCAGGTGACAACCGGACTGAATTCAAAAATGGAGAAAGCCGTATGATCAGCCGTGATTTTGCAGATATTGTCCAGACAAACGTAGTGAACGACATTCGGGCGCAATACGAACCTCTCTGGAGCCGCAGGGAGCTTTGGAGCCGGAACTACGCTGAATCCAGAGAACCGGAAGTCCCGTCTTTACTGCTCGAATTCCTCGCACATCAGAATCTGGCCGATATGAAATATGGCAGGGACCCCTCCTTCAGATTCACCGTAAGCCGCGCCATTTACAAGGGAATGCTGAAATTTCTCGCCTACATCAACGATTTCGACTATGTGGTACAGCCTCTTCCAGTGACTGAAATTTCATCCTCCCTGACCGGAGAGGGCGGCAAACTGTTCGCCAAACTGGAATGGAAACCGGCTTTGGATTCCCTTGAGCCATCGGCCGTGCCGGAAAAATATGTGTTATATACACGCATCAACGGAGGCTCCTTTGACGGAGGGCATATCGTAAAGGATACATCCACAAGGATTCAGCTTGAGCCCGGGCAGATTTACAGTTTCCGTATCACAGCCGTGAATGCCGGTGGAGAGAGTTTCCCCAGTGAAACCATTTCAGTCGGAATAGCCTCCAAGGACGCACCAACAGCATTGATTGTGAACAATTTCAACAGGGTGAGCGCACCTCTGGCAATGGCTTCTCCGGATTCCACTCTGGGAGGTTTTGCAGGAAGGATAGATTCCGGAGTCCCCTACCTGAAGGAGGTGGCATTCGTCGGAAATCAATATGAATTCCGCCGCAACGCCCAATGGACAGACGATGACAATCCGGGATTCGGAGCATCAGGCACGGACTACGAGGCCGCCGTCCTTGCCGGCAACAGCTTCGACTACCCGTACGTCCACGGGAAAGCGTTCATGGCAGCAGGCTTCAATTTCGTGTCGGAAAGTCGTGAAGCATTCTCCAACGCTCCGGCACCTACCTCAGGAGAGTACCGCATACTGGACATTATCTGTGGGAAACAGGCTACGACACAGGTAGGGCGGGACAGCTCTTCCGCCACCAGATTCACACTTTTCACAAAGCCGATTCAAGAGAGGATTACAGCCTATTCCGCAACCGGAGGCAACATTCTGGTCTCCGGAGCATATATTGCGTCAGATATCTGGGACCCGTTGCATGAACCGGCAGGAGACCCGACATACTCCGGTGAAGCCGTCAGAAAGTTCGTCACAAGAGTCCTGAAATACAAAATGCTGTCCCGGACGGCATCATCGTCGGGGACAGTTATAAACGCCCCCAATCCGCTGAAATTCAAGATAGGCCCCGGCTGCAGGTTCCATACCTCTCCCAACGTGAAATGCTATCCCGTGGAATCACCGGACGCCCTGACTCCGGTAGGCAGAAACACCTACACAATCTTCCGGTACGGTGACTCGAATATGCCGGCCGGTATTGCATACAAAGGGGCCGACTACAAAGTCGTGGCTCTCGGTTTCCCCATCGAAACGCTTTACGACGATAGCCAGATAGAACAAATGGTGTCACAAATAACTGCATTTTTCAACAAATAACAAGATTGTATTTTGGATTTAAAAAAATAACAGTATATTTGCAGTCCCAAAACGGGAGCATAGCTCAGCTGGTTTAGAGCACCTGCCTTACAAGCAGGGGGTCATAGGTTCGAATCCTATTACTCCCACCAGTAAAACTCCGGAACGGACTGAATGTCACTTTCGGAGTTTTTTTTATTTGACAACCCTTCTTCAATCCTGTAACCGCCATGTATTCATTCATCATAAGCCTCTTCGCCCTTGTTCTGGGATATATTTTCTACGGACGGCTTGTCGAACGCATTTTTTCACCCGACGGCTCCAGACAGACTCCGGCCTTTTTCAAAAGAGACGGAGTGGATTACGTCCCGATGCCTGCATGGAAAGTCTATATGATTCAATTTCTCAACATCGCCGGCACAGGCCCCATATTCGGAGCTATTATGGGAGCCAAGTTCGGACCATCCTGCTACCTTTGGATTGTTTTCGGCAGCATCTTCGCAGGAGCCGTCCACGATTACTTGTGCGGAATGTTGTCCGTCCGCCACGATGGAGCGGTACTTCCGGACATCGTGGGCCACTATCTCGGCAAGTGGGCCAGACCTTTGATGCTTGTCTTTTCGATGGTGCTCCTTCTCCTCGTGGGAGTTGTTTTCGTCTATAGTCCGGCGCTGATTCTGGGTGATATGGCCGGCTTTATGCCAACTCCAGAAACATCCATAATGATGTGGGTGGTGATAGTGTTCCTGTATTATATAATAGCGACTCTCCTGCCGATTGACAAACTCATAGGAAAATTCTATCCGCTCTTCGCCTTTGCGCTGCTCTTTATGGCGGTTGGACTCTGTATCTGCCTCTTCATCAAATGGCCTTCTATCCCGGAATTATGGGACGGCCTGCAGAACAGAGGTCCGGTGTTGGGACTTGAGGGGCAGCCGATATTTCCCTGTCTCTTCATCACGGTGGCCTGCGGTGCATTGAGCGGATTCCACTCCACCCAGAGTCCGCTTATGGCACGATGCATAGTCAATGAGAGACAGGGTCGCCCAATATTCTACGGCGCTATGATAACCGAAGGCGTGGTGGCCCTGATATGGGCGGCAGTCTCATCCTATTTCTTCTTTGACGGAGGGATGCAGGCTGTCGGAGCGACATCTGGGCAGGCCCCGGAAGTAGTATCTTCCGTATCACAGGCCTGGCTCGGAATAGCGGGAGGAATACTTGCAATAATCGGAGTGGTGATGGCACCGATAACAAGCGGAGACACGGCATTCAGGTGCGCGAGAGTGATTATAGCCGATTTCTTTCACATAGACCAGAAAAAGAGGAGTAACCGCATCCTGATTGCATTGCCTCTTTTTGCGGCGGCGACACTCCTTCTGTGGTACAACATATCCGACGAGAACGGTTTCAACACAATATGGAGATACTTCGGTCTTGCGAATCAGGCGCTGGCAAGTCTTACGCTATGGGCGGCGACTGTATTCCTGAAAAGGAGATACCCCGGGAAAGCGCACTGCCTGATGACCCTCATTCCGGCCTGCTTCATCACCTCCGTATGCGTGACCTACCTGTTCGTGGACAAACTGGGATTCAATCTGCCGGATTCCTTCATCCCGTTCATAGGGATTGGGGCATTCCTGCTCTCACTCATCCTGTTCTTTCTATTTTCCTCTTGCAAGAAGGAAAAGGGAAACCAGCAGTGACCCAGCCACTATTGCCGCCAGATTGGCAACAAGATCCCATATCTCCGTAGCTCTGTAATCCGTCAGAATCCCCTGAAGGAGTTCGATGACGGTGGCCGCCACAATACCGGACATAATTGAGAAGGATAGAGTCCTCCACGGCTTCTTCCCGGCAAAAGCAAGGGTACAAAAGATGGGAAAAGGGAGAAACATACAGAAATGCACGCACTTGTCGATGGGGATGCCAAAAATCCGAACCGGAAGATTGTCATCAGCCGAAACGTGGCCGAAGCACAGATACAGCACGGCCGCAAGATAAACTATGAACAAAACGTATTTCAACTTTTTCACAGTCCGCTCCTCCTGTTCGATTTCTGAAGCAGAAAGAAATCATATTCCGCCTTTATTTTGTCGATAATGGTTGCCACCACCCTATGCATCTCCCCTCCCTCACTGTAATCGGAGGGACAGATGAAATTCACCCTACCCTGCTTGAGAAGTTTCCGGGCCTCATCCACCTTGTCCTGCCTCTCAGGATTATAGACTGCTATTGAATTGCCGCCGAACATCTTCACTATCTTCATACAGGGGACATCCGTCTCCCCATCCCCGAAATAAATCATCTGTGAGAAAGGAATGGGCTTCTGGTCATCATCCTGGCTGGCATTTACCTGAACGTTATCGCTTATGTCCATTATCCCCTTGGAGATTTTGAACAGGAACTGGGTCTTGCCCGTATAATCTACAGCGACAGCGGGCCATACCGCCCTGCCATCATCCCCATACCAGAAGGAGCAGGCGAAAATCTTCTTGAATTCAGCCGCAATGGCAGTCCCCTCTATCAGTTCGGTCAATCCGGAAGAGTTGATGTAGTGCTCCACTATGACTCCGTGTGACTCTCCATAACGGTTAATCAGGGAGAACCACTCTCTGACCCCCTTGAAAAGGGGTATATGCTGCCCGAATGAGACGAACGACTCTCTTGTAAGGTCAATGCCGTTTTTCCGAGCCTCATCAATCATAAGTTTCATATATGCCAGAATACCGCTCACATCCTGTCCGCAGGAGGCGGTGTTGCTGGCTTCCCAGAATTCAGCCGGAGTCTTTCCGATTGCCTGGATAAAACCGAATTCCTGCATATTGCCGGGAGAGAGAGTCCCGTCAAAGTCATACACCAATGCTATCGTGGGCTTCTTTTCTGCCATACTTCACCCCATATTTTAATATTTCAACCCCGATTTCGGTATTTAGTCCCAAAACCAATCGGGGCAAACCTTATTTTTTCCGACAAAGATACTCATTTCTATCTTTGCATGAGAACAATCATACCATGACCTACAAAAATTTCCTCACCCACATTCAGGACGGCATCCGGAACAACTGGAACCGGGAGGCGATGACTGACATCGGAGGAGAGACAATCACATACGCCATCCTCGCCGAAAGAATCGAGAAGATACATATATTGTTCGAACGTGCGGGGATAAAACCGCAGGACAAGGTAACCATATACGCAAAGAATTGCGTCAACTGGGGAGTGGCCTTTCTCGGGGCATCCTCATACGAGGCGACCGTCGTCCCACTTCTGAGCGACTTCACTCCGGAAAGCGCGTCACAGCTCATTGACCACTCCGAAAGCATCATACTTTTCACAGACTCCGTCCGTTTCAGCAAGATGGACCTCACAAAAATGCCGAGCCTCAAAGCCGTATTCGATTTGAAGGACTTCAGCCTTTTATTCAATGCCACAGGAGACAGCCTGACTCAGACGGTTGAAAACATTGACGCCCTTTTTCTGGAAAAATTCTTCGCTTTCGGCCCCAAGGATATCAACTATCCGTCGGACAATTTTGACAAGATTGCCCTTATCAATTATACGTCAGGTACTTCCAGCGATCCAAAGGGCGTAATGCTGTCATACCGCAACGTCAGTTCCAATATGGAATTCGGTCACAAATCCGTCGTCAACACCCCAAGCGACAGCATCGTGTCAATGTTGCCTCTGGCCCATATGTACGGTATGATATGGGAGTTCCTGTATCAGCTTCACGGCGGCAGCCATATCTATTTCCTGGGAAAAGTCCCTTCTCCCAAGGTGTTGCTCAACTCGTTCGTCAGGATAAGACCGTATATGATGATTACAGTCCCGCTGGTAATCGAGAAAATCTTCAAGAACTCGATATTCCCTGTGGTCAAGAAACCGTATATGAGGGCACTGCTGAACATTCCCATCATCGCGCATATCATCAAGAAACGGATAAGGGCCAAACTGATGGATGCATTCGGGGGAAACCTGCAGTATATGTTCATCGGCGGAGCCGCCATAACAAAGGAAGTGGAGGACTGGATGAAGGCTCTGAAGATGCCTTACAGCGTGGGTTACGGAATGACTGAATGTGCCCCCCTGATAGGATACAGCGATTGGAAGAGCTACAAAAAAGGTTCCTGCGGCAGAGTTGTAGATAGACTGGAAATACGTGTAGATTCCGAAGACCCGGAGCACATCGTGGGCGAACTTCAGGTGCGAGGCGACAATGTGATGGTGGGATATTACAAGAACGACGAGGCGACGAAGGCAACCTTCACGGAAGACGGATGGATGAAAACAGGAGACCTCGGCCTTATTGACGAAAACGGGAATATCTTCATCAAGGGGAGGTCAAAGAATATGATTCTCTCGTCAAACGGGCAGAACATCTATCCCGAGGAGATTGAAGACAAACTCAACAACCAGCCCTATATCGTGGAATCCGTCGTCGTCGAAAGGGACAAGAAAATCGTGGCTCTGGTATATCCCGACTATGACAGGGTCTCCCAGGAATCTCTGGACGACAACGCGCTGGCCGAACTGATGGACCGCAACAGGATAAATCTAAACCTGCTGCTCCCGATGTACAGCCAGATTGCAAAAATCGAGCTTCGCAAGGAGGAGTTCGAGAAGACCCCAAAACGTTCGATAA
This sequence comes from Bacteroidales bacterium, assembly GCA_045617505.1. Classification (GTDB taxonomy): domain Bacteria; phylum Bacteroidota; class Bacteroidia; order Bacteroidales; family UBA932; genus Cacconaster. The sequence goes on from JAZLIS010000097.1 coordinate 22,872, forward strand.
AGAGATTCAAATACAGGTAGAGAGCCGCCAGTCCTCCGAATCTGCCATTTTGTCGCTTTGTCCGGGATGGTATCTTTTTTGATTTTCACTCCGGCAGAATCAAAAATGACAAAAACATTATGGCAAAAGGAAAAATTGGTGTAACAACGGAAAACATTTTCCCTGTTATCAAGGAATTCTTATACTCTGATCACGATATCTTCATCCGCGAACTTGTGGCGAACGCTGTCGATGCCACCCAGAAGCTGAAGGCGCTCAGCGGCACCGGTGAAGTCAGCGGCGAACTCGGAGACCTCACTATCCACGTTGATGTGGACAAGGAGAAGAAGACAGTAAAAATCACTGACTGCGGCATAGGTATGACTGAAGATGAGGTTGACAGATACATCAACCAGATTGCTTTCTCTTCCGCCGGTGAATTCCTGGACAAATACAAGGACAAGGCAGGCAATATCATAGGCCACTTCGGACTTGGCTTCTACTCGGCATTTATGGTGTCCGAGAAGGTCACAATCGAAACCCTTTCATACAAGGAAGGTTCCGAGCCCGTCAAATGGACCTGCAATGGAAATCCCGACTTCTCGATGACAAAGGGGAAGAAATCGACAAGAGGAACGGTCATCACTCTCTATCTTGACAGTGACAGCGCCGAATTCGCCGAGGAGTCAAAGATTGGGGCCCTGCTGAACAAATACTGCAAGTTTATGCCGGTTCCCATCGCGATGGGCATGCAGAAAGAGTGGAAGGACGGCAAATATGTGGATACCGACAAGGAGAACATAATCAATGACACAGAGCCTCTATGGACCCACAAACCCTCCGAGTTGAAAGACGAGGATTATCTGACCTTCTACAACAAGTTGTATCCGATGCAGGAGGACCCTCTCTTCCATATCCATCTCAACGTGGATTATCCCTTCAACCTGACGGGAATCCTCTATTTCCCCAAAATCAAGAATCAGGTCGAAATCTCCCGCAACAAGATTCAGCTCTTCTGCAACCAGATGTTCGTGACCGACAGCGTAGAAAACATCGTGCCCGAATTCCTGACGCTTCTTCACGGAGTGATTGACTCCCACGACATCCCGCTCAACGTCTCCCGCAGCTACCTTCAGGAAGATGCAAACGTCAAGAAAATCTCGACCTACATCACCAGAAAGGTTGCCGACAGGCTTGAGGAGATTGCAAAGAACAACGCTTCCGAATTCGAAAGCAAGTGGGACAATCTGAAGCTCTTCATCGAATACGGGATGATTACGGACGAGAAGTTCTGCGAGAAGGCGCTCAAGTTCGCCCTGCTCAAGAACACCGAAGGCAAGTTCTTCAAGATTGAGGACTACCGCAAGGCGATTGAGGAGAATCAGAAGGACAAGGAGGGCAAGACGGTCTTCCTCTACTGCACCGATGCGACGGCACAGTACAAATATGTCGAGGCGGCAAAGGCCAAAGGTTACGACGTGCTTGTGTTCGACTGCCCTCTCGACGCCCATTATGTGGGGCTGCTTGAGTCCAAGACGAAGGACAGTATCTTCAAGAGAGTGGATTCGGATGCGACGGACAGGCTGATTGTCAAGGAGGAGGCTGCTAAATACGAAATCTCCGAGGAGGACTCCAAAAAAGTGACTTCAGTATTTGAAGAAATACTTCCGAAGGAGTACAAATATACCGTCACTGTCGAGAATCTCGGCGGGAGCGAGGCTCCGGTGGTCATCACCCAAAGTGAATTCATGCGCCGTTACCGCGATATGGCGGCTCTCGGAGGAGGAATGAATTTCTACGGAGAGATGCCCGAGTCCTACAACATCGCCGTCAATGCGCAGAACCCGATAATCGCAAAGATTGCAGGTGATGCCGGAATCGCTTCCGTCACCGCAGACAACAAGCTCCTCAAACAGGTGGTAGATCTGGCTCTGCTTTCCAACAATATGCTGAAAGGCAAGGCGTTAGCCGACTTCATCAAACGCAGCGAAGAACTGCTGTAATGCGTTGAATTGCGTTATAGCGCCAGCGTGCCGGTGTACTCGGAGATGTTGCCGCAGTTGTCCTTTGCGGTTATTGTCAATCTGTGTTTTCCGCGGGAAATGGAGCCGCAGTCAAGAATCGTGAGGACACCCCTGTAGAACTTGAAAAGATGCCACTGCCCGTCTATCTCCAGAGAAACTTCGGATACTCCGCTGCTGTCATCCCTGATTGAATATCTGCCACTCTTTTCGGGGCGTATCTTGGGAGCCTCCGTGTCAAGAGCTATGCAGTACCGGCCCGGCCCGACTTTCGGTCCAGCCCAGAAAAGACGGCCGACGGATGACACTGAGGCCAGAAAAGCCTTCGATGCAAGACTGTCAGGCACGGCAGATGCTATCTCCAGAATCCCTCCCTGCATAAGAGCGGTTCCGGGAGAAGAAATCTCCCATACATCGGAACAGGCAGCCTCAATTTTGTCGCGGAGAGTTATTTTCTTGAAAGAGAAAACGGCGTTGTCGCAAAGAGAGCCCAACGGCAGGATATATGTCATCCCCTCTTCCCTGACAATGTTCGGAGCATACCACACGAACTCCCTGCGGATTGTCGTGGTATCGATTTTCACCGCCGGTTCCCTGGAATCGTTGCGCCTGACCTTGAATGTCACGGACGAACTGTTGCCGTCGAGGTCGGAAACCTCTATCTTGAGTTTATGGATATCGTAGTCCTCAAGAATTATCAGTCCACCATCCTCCCATTCCGACTTGCATTGAAGAAGATTTCCGGGATCCATCCGGCTTTTCACCATATCCGGACCTGAGACTTCCTGCTGGACCAGACTTTTGATATAAGGTCCTTCTTCATACGAGACGTCTCCCACATTGAATCGGAAAATCTGCCGCCCGTCCAGTGTCACCCGGTATTGTTCCACAGCCAATTTACCGGTAGTGCCGTCCTGAGTATCGTATGCATCGACAGCAACGTAACTCCTGCGCGGAAGTTCCACCACGGCAGCATACTGTTTCGGATTTCTGATTGAGGAAAGCAGTTTGGACGAAGGAATTGCAAGGGTATCAAGACCATAGAAAGAGATTCTGCGGAAAACCGGACTCATCGAGTCTTCCGGGGAATAATAGCCCATCGCTATGTAGTTCAGAGGCAAATTCTTCTCTGTGTCCCTCACCTCCATATGCAGATGAGGCCCTCCTGACGAGCCGGTGTTCCCAACCTTACCGAACACGTCACCCTGCTTGAGGGTGAATTCGTCCGGCTCGGGGAAGAAATTGACGGAGAAACTCTTCTGTGCATACTGCTCTTTCTTCACCCTTGCCGCAATGTCGCTCCTGAAAGAGAGCATATGCCCATAAACGGAATAGGTTCCGTCCGGATGGGTTATGTAAATTGCGTTGCCGTACCCTGTGTTTGAGACGCTTATTCTGGAGACATATCCGCTCTTGATGGCGTGGATGGGATCTCCGACCTTGCCCCCCACCCTCCAGTCGAGGCCCTGATGGAAATGGTTGTGCCTGAGTTCTCCGTAATTACCGGAGAAGGACATCGGCAGGTCTATCGGCTTTATGGGTCTTTCCTGTGCTGCGGCACCGAAACTGAGCAACACCGCCAGAAAAAGGGATGCGCTCCGCAAATATAGTTTCAGATTTGCCGCCATTCTCTATCCGAACATTTTTCTCACACGTTCGAAGAAATTGCGGTCCTCCTTTTCCGGAGCAGGAACAAACGACTGGGAATCCTTCAACTTCTCCACCACTGCCTTCTCCTCCTTGTCCAACTTCCTAGGAATCCATACCTGAACATAGACCAGCAGGTCCCCGGAAGTGTATCCGTTCACGTCAGTGATTCCTTTACCCCTGAGCCTTAGAACCTTGCCGGGCTGAGTTCCGGGCTCTATCTTGATTTTCAGCTTGCCATCGACAGAAGGAATTTCCGCAGTACAGCCTGTAATGGCATCGGGCACTGAAATATAGAGAGTATAAATCAAATCGTTTCCGTCACGCTGCAACAGGGCATCCTCTTCCTCCTCAATGACAACCAGCAGGTTGCCGTTGATTCCTCCGCTCTTGGCGGCATTTCCCTTTCCCTGCACCGTCAGCTGCATCCCCGACTGGACTCCGGCGGGAATCTTGAAAGTGATTTCCTCCGCCTGCCTGACAAGACCGCTTCCGCTGCACTTCCGGCAGGGATTGGTGATTTTCTTACCTTCTCCGCCGCAATAGGGGCAGGGCGAAGATGTCTGCATCTGGCCGAGGATGGTCTGAGTCACCTTGGTGACCATACCGGTCCCGTGGCAATGATCGCAGGTCTTTATGTCGGAGGAGTTTACCGCACCTTTGCCTCCACAATCGGGACACTGGACGAACTTGTTGATTTTTACCGTCTTCTCCACTCCGTGGGCAATCTCCGACAGGTTCAGTTTCACCTTGATGCGGATATCGCTGCCTTTAGGCACACGACGCTGGGAGCGTCCTCCCCCGAACCCTCCGAAGCCGCTGAATCCTCCGAATGCACTGCCGAATATATCTCCGAACTGCGAGAATATGTCCTCCATCGAGAAGCCTCCGGCGTTGAACCCTCCGGAGCCCCCCATTCCGGCGTGGCCGAACTGGTCATAACGGGCACGTTTCTGAGGGTCAGACAGAACGTCATACGCCTCGGCGGCCTCCTTGAACTTCTCCTCTGCAGCCTTGTCGCCGGGATTCTTGTCCGGATGGTACTGTATGGCCTTCTTGCGGTAAGCCTTCTTTATATCATCGGCACTCGCGTCCTTCCCGACGCCGAGCACCTCGTAATAATCTCTCTTCTCTGCCATAATATTATACTCCGACTACGACTTTTGCAAAACGGATGACATTGCCCTTGAGGGTGTAGCCCTCCTGCGTAACGTCAATGACACGGTTCTTTTTCCCCTCTTCCTGGACAGGCAGCTGGGCCACAGCTTCGTGAAGATCCGTATTGAACATCTCACCCACTGCATTGATTCTTTCAACTCCGCGCTGCGAAAGGAAAGAGGTCAATTTATTAAGAATCAGTTCAGTCCCTTCGATTGCCGCAGCGCCTGCATCGGACGCCTTCAACACCTGAAGAGCTCTCTGGCAGTCATCCAACACTGGCAGAAATCCCGTCAGAATATCCTTTCCCGCATTGTCTATCAACTCCAGACGCTCCTTTGCCTTGTTGCGGCGGAAGTTGTCGAACTCCGCCATAAGACGGACATATTGATCTTTCTGCTGTTCAATCTCCAACTGCAGGTCTGCTATTTTGGGTTTGGACTGTTTTATCTTTTTGTTGTTTTCACTCATATCTTTCGGATTACGTTTCCGCAAAATTACTCAAAATATTTGCCACCCCAAAAACATCCGCCATTTTGTCACTTGCCGGTAAAAAATGTCACTGACAATTTTGGATAATCAAAAAATCAGTTTAACTTTGCACCGCTTAAAGGACGGCGCTATCGAATAAGGGTTCAGTTCGCGGCCCTCTCAAGGCTGAAATACGGGTTCGAATCCCGTTAGCGCTACGAAAGACAGACAAGAGAACATCACATCCGGTGTTCTCTTATCTTTTCTAATAACTTTGCCTTCAGGTACTCGATGCACTGCACAAGCTTGTCGGTGTGACAGCAAATTCAGCCATTATTAAGAAGCTGTTTTGAAATATTCGATTAACATCCTAAATTTGTACCCGTGAATTGCAGATGTCTCATACTGCTCATATCTCTTCTTTCGGCGGCAGTTTCATGCGCCCCGAAACAGGAAGCCGTCGAATACCCGGATACAGTGAACAAGATGGTTTTCGATGAGGACTCGGAAATTTTCGTGGATTTCGAGGCCTATCCGGAGGATCTGCACAGGCTTGACATCGGAGTGCTGTGCCGCTGGTCAGACTATCTTTCCGCACTGGAAAACATCCGTGACCTTGACGAATATGACAATATCACAGGAGAGGCCGGAAAAGACGGAATCCCCGATTTTGCAGGGGAGCATTTCACTTTCGTGGTAATAAGGGACTCCGTCAAATCCAAATCCGCGTTGACAGGACAATGCCTGAAATACGTTTCGGGATTAATGAACGGAAATCTGGGGGATAAGGAAAGAAACCGGGCAAAAGCTGTGATTGTGGCCTCCCCCGACCTTTCCTCTGCCTGTATGCCGAGTCTGGAACAGGCTCTTTCACTGAGCGGAACTACAGTGACGGCAATCGGGCTTGATGACTTCACCTCCCGCAAGGCTGCGGCAATGACCTGCTACAGCCATCTTAGGAAACATCATAATCTGGCGCTTCGCACAACCTCTCAGGAGGTCGAATTCATCGTGGTGCCCCCTATAGTACCTATGTTTGAAATCCAAATAAAAGAGAGTAAGGCACCGCCGCCTCGATAAAGGCCCCTCGGCGGCTACAACACGACAGGCTGCGCCGGGCTCTGGGTAAAGGCCCGCTTGCCAGTCGGTTGTTGCCCGGGTGCA
>JAZLIS010000098.1:0-11802 GCA_045617505.1 Bacteroidales bacterium
CAGGACATTGGTAGATTATGAATATGTTATTATAGGGGCGGTCTGTTACGATACCAATTGGTTGATAATGTCCATTACCTGCTGAGTGTTGAGCTGTTTTTCGAACTTAACATCTATGCCTTCTTCTGACATTTTTTCGTATAGCCGCCTGGCGCAGGCTATCTTCGACTTTTCATCCTCTGATATGGCTGAATTACTATTATACCCCTTGCTCTCCAATACAATGTATAGCGCTTCCTGCCCATCTTTTCTTTGAATCTTATACATAAAGTCTGGCGAATAGTTTGACGAAGCCACTGTAGGTATGCAGATACTCTTTTTGGGAATCTTGCCATATACAACCACACTCTCTACGTTTTCTCTGATGTTTCTCAGTTCTATGTCAGAGTCATAATATATTGCATCGTAGAGGTAATTGTCGAGCGGTTTGTCAGGGCAATAATTCACGCCGATATCGCCTACCGCCACATCATCACGCAGGGTACCGTCCGCATTGGTCAATTTCGTTTCATCAGACTCATATTGTGTCTTCCTGTAGCGGACGAGTCCCCTCATTTTCTCGCACTTCCATTCGTTGATACATCTTATTAGTCGCTCCTTCGAGCCTTCATTGAACATGTTGTCGTCTATCTTCACCCCATTATTTGTCGCTTTGACAAAGGCTTCATGCAATAGGGTAATGGGAATATCGGTCTTCTGCGACACTCGTTTCAGAAATTCGCCGTATGGCATAAATCTGCCGGCCGAGTTAAACTTGTAGGCATAGTCACTTACTGTTCCGGCTCCTTTCTCAGTTACCTCTATGAAAGTACGTTCTGTACTCACCACCTGTATTCCAAACACATTCTCTTCCTTTATCCTTGAAGGAAGGTCTGCACGTAAACAATCTTCGATTTCCTTATCAAAATAGAGGATGTATTTCCGGTTGAGTTTGCGCCACAGATCTTCCAGCATCTGAAACTGCACCTTTCTCACCTTGGCAGGCTTCTGTTCCTTGTCTCTGTCATTAATACGTCCACGATACAGATTATTAGCCTCAGGATAGTTGAGAAGGAAATCATCAATGCGTTCCTGGAAAACCGTCCGGTTCATGTCAATGTAGCGGCCTGTAACCAATTCGAAGAACAGGGCATTTACATCTATTTGCCTTGCATTGGCAATCTTCCGCATCAACTCGTCTGTAAGGATAATCTCAACAACTTCTTCCTCCGGTGATTTGTATCCGTTGATCTCGGCCACAAGTTGCGATGCAAACTTCCTCTCGGTGAAGTCAACGATGTAGTTGAGCATGAACGAACTGTCCTGTATGCGGTTCCCCACTTCATCAACCGGCAGACGCAGGCCTCGGCCAACCTCCTGAAGTTTACTTATCTCCGAACCGCTGCTACGCAGTTTGCAGATGGTAAAGACATTCGGATTGTCCCATCCTTCTCTCAGCGTCCATTTTGAGAACAGGAAGCGGCACACATTCGCCTGTCCGTCCTTTTTGGTGAAACTCAGCAGTTCTTTTTTGCCGTGCAGGATGAGCCGAACCTCTTCCTCAATACGTTCATCTGTGTCTTGATTGTCGCGTGCGAAGTATCCGGCACATGCTTCATCAAGATGGTCTAACGTTGCTTTCAGATATGCCTGATACTCTTCACTGCCGCCATTCAGCAGTTCAGCCCGTACTCGTTCTCCGAGCAGTTCCTTGAAGCGTTTCTTGAGCCATCCCTCCCGATGCCCATGCTCATCATCTTTACCTCGGAAACTTTCTATGTTGTCTATGAAGAAAAGTGCAAGTGTCTTTATGCGTGTCGGCGTACGGTGAAAGTTCACACGTTCCGCCTGAAAATGGCGGTAAAGGGCAAGCTTAATCATTTCCTCTTGGTAAGAGGTCGAATAGAGATCCGCAAACACAACATCCCGTTCATGCAGTTCCACGCCATTACTCAGGCACACCATACCCTTGTCAATCCCTTCAAAGGTTATGCCCCGGAGATCTTCATCAAGCTGGCAAAGATCAAATCCGCTGTCACTAACTGTCAGCTCTCTGTTGCCATTCTCAGACTCGAGTTTCAGTCTGGCGGTTTTCTCCTTAGCGTCAATGCTCACAACCGTCACTCGCTTGTCTTCCTTTGCCGTACCGGGCAATTTGGGCGTTTCCTTCGCTATTCCCTTGATGAGCACTTCGTTGAAAGCCTTGCATGCATTAAGGTCATAGATTAGATTCACATAGTCAGGAACTGCTTCTTTTTTCTTTTTCCTGTCCTTTATGACATCCACCATTACTTTCGGGAAGGTTGCACCATATCGGATGACAAGCTGCGGATGAAGCTTGCCAATAAGACTTTTGAACGTGTCCGTATCACGTTTCATACGGTGGGGCTCATCAATAATGAGTACTGGACGGCAGTCGCTGATGGCATCCACAGGAATGTGAAAATCGCCTACCATCTGATCGTAATCATCACGAGTGAGCAATTTGCTGCTACCTGTGAGCAGTTGGGTGTTGAGCAGCAAAACATAGATTTTCCTGTTGTCGCGTTTGGTTCCATAGAAGAAACGTCCCACGGCTGCAGGAAAGTTCTGACGTCCTTTCCTCTTTTTCTTCTGCGGCTCTACGAGACACAGTTCAATTTCAGCTCCATAACCGCAGGCATCCTTGAAATGGTGCATCACGTATGGGTCACTCAGAAAACTGGCAGCACCGGCCTTGATAGCAAGGCTGGGCACCGCAACGATGAATTTGTTGTAACCGAAACGCTCGTGCAATTCGTACATTGTGCGTGTATAGACGTATGTCTTGCCTGTGCCGGTCTCCATCTTCACATCCATCATCTGATAATGGGGCAGCCCCTTTACTTTTGTACGGAATTTCTCGGGCCATTGTGCCCACGGAGACAGTCGGGAGTCGATGTTATTGCGTGCCTGTATGTTTTGTATCGCTGCAATGTGCAGATGGTCAATAATCGTAGGGTTCTGATGTGCTTCGCCCGGTGCCATCTTGTACGTACGGTCCATAAGGTCAGCAACACTCATTACGGGGATTGTCTGATGTTCGAGATTGGCTTGCAGTAATAAGTCCATACTTTTACTTTATGAATTTAGTATCGTACATCAATGGTTATCAGAAGACTCTTGTTGCCGGAGTTAAGGCTACGAAGATTACTGTCCAATTCTACACGATGAGCTGCGCCGAAACTGTATCCAAAGACAACGACATTCTGGGGTGAGAATGTCGTACCTTGGTACAAATCTATAAGCGCGGCCATGCTTTCCTCATTAAAATCCTCTTCAGGATTGATGAGGTAGAGATGTTTGTCATAGTAATATGCCTCGTAGTTGCCAAGTTTCAATGGTGCAGCCTCAACGGTAAGCCCATAACCGTCAGCTACAAGCCAAGTGCGAAGTACAGTTTCAACGCCAAAATCCTTTAGAATATCGGAAGTACTGAACACGGCGTCCTTATCAAACTTTTCAAGTTTGTCGAGAGTGTCCTGAGGCGCCTCTTTCAGAGTGAAATGCTTGAATCCAAGATCGCCTGCGAAGAGCGGATTCTCCTCTCGAATTCTGGCGGCAGCACGTTTGATACGTTCCATACCGATTTGGTCGATTGTACGGTATCCGGCTTTATAGGCTTCGGAATCAGGCTTACATTCTTCCTGCCATTGGACAAGAATATAATTCAGGTTATACCCGTCATCGGCATTGTTCAATTCCATAACAGCCTGTGCTGTAGTTGCAGATCCTGAGAAAAAGTCAAGAACGATGAATGGTTCGTCCTGATCCTTCATCACGGAGGCATCAATAAAATGCCTGATAAGATTTACCGGCTTCGGAAAACCGAAAATCTTTGCATTGAACAGGGCATCAAAATCTTTCGTCCCATCCTGACTCATCCCGACATTATTCGGCAACATTGTACTTACTGTAAAAAGTCCGAATCTGTCGCCAGCCTTTTTCATATCATCCTCTTTCCAATAACGGAATACAGGCTTATCTATGTTCAGGAAATCGTAGTCACCGGGGAAAACAATCTTCCCTTTGTTGTAATACTCTTCAAACGTATCGACAGTTACACACCACGTGCGTTTTGGATTGGCAGGATATTCTTCGCCTGTCTTCGGGTTCACCATAGTAAAGAAACTGTTGGGTCGTTCTGCAGCACTCGTTTGCTTTGTCATGTCGTGCACGCGCCAGGGCCTGCCGGGAAAATCCGGTGTCTCATAATACTTACGGTCCTTTCCATCAATGCCTGCAAGGAACTCCTCTGACTTAGCGTATGCCAAAACCCATTCATAGTCCTGAGACACGCCAAAAGGAACATCTGATTTTGCCGTACGTTTCCTCCAAGGGAAAGTTGCGATAAAGCAATCTTCTCCAAAAATCTCATCACACAGGCATTTCAGATTTGCCTGCTCGTTGTCATCAATTGAAATAAAAATTATGCCCTCAGAGCTCAGTAAGTCACGGGCGAAGGATATGCGAGGAAGCATAAAGGTAAGCCAGGCGGCATGGCTGGCACTGCCTCGGCGTGTCATAGACAGGATACGTTCTGCACGCTCGGTTGTGACACCAAGCTTGCCGGCAAGTTCCTCTGCTGTGAAATTGAACTTGTCGTTATAAACAAATCCATCGCTGCCCGTATTGTACGGAGGATCAATGTATATAACCTTCACCAACCCGGCATACGACTTCACCAGATGTTGCAGGGCATCGAGATTGTCTCCGCTGATATAGACATTATTACTATTACGATTCTCCGGTAAGGCATTGTGCTCCTTGTCCGGACAAATCACAGTAGTACTGTCCATGTTGTAGAGCATACGTGCATAGTTCTTGCCCAGCCAGTTGAAGCCACTTGCCTCATCCGTCACTTCAAGGCCATCTGGCAACGCACTAAGAAAAGCCTCTTTGTCAAATCGTCCTTCTTTATCAAAACACTGAGGAAAAGTTTCCTTCAGTATATTCAGCTCACGGTCGCCAGCCTGAGCCATTGCATTCTTTTCATCAATTTCTTTTATCATATTCCCAAGTTTCGCTTATTCTATTTTTCATCCTTCTTCTTCGGCCTTATCGTCTTTCCCTCTGAGGCCACGATTTACGGCTGTTGGTGTTCCCCTTTTCTCTTGATGTTTCCTCCCAGCAGGACTACCCATTTGCCACCTTTGTCCGGTCCGTCATGTCTGAGAATTCCAAGGGCTTGAAGCTTTGTCAAGTTACGACGGATTGTCCTTTCATTAACGTGTAAATAAGCAGCAAGAGTAGCACTTGTTTCTAGGGCATTTTCTAGGGCATTTTCTAGGACACCAGCAGCTCCTGTCTCAATCAGTCTGTCAACGATAAGTCTTTGTCTTTCAGGCAAATCAGATAGGGTTTTTTCAGTGACATTTTCTAGGGCATCACCTTCCGAAACTGTCTTCTTTGACCTGTAAAATATGATGGCAACACTACCCGGTCTGAGCTCATACCTCGGAAGGGGTACCTTCGCCTCCGTGCAGGCATCCACCATACGCTTCACCCCACTGCCCCAACTATCCAGATAGGTGGTCTTGAACATAAAATCCGCAACGTCCGGATTCATCGGGAACGAATCGTGCGGCTGCATCAGGCTCTCCACTGTCAGTTCGTTGGGCAGCCGACCAGGGTTCACAATCTCCAGCCGGTCATCATAGATGGCCAGACTCACAGCCGCCCCCGGCGAATCGTATGTCCTGTGACAGAGGGCGTTTATCAATGCTTCGCGCAAAGCCTCTATCGGAATCTCCAGTTTGTCCGCCCTCCGAAGACCGACAATCTTACCTCCCAGATTCAGGTGCTTGTAGGCGAACTGCATACCTGCATCCAGAAGGTCAAAGAAATTGCCTCTCACCCGTTGGTTGTCAATGAATTCATTCTTGTTGATGCCGACGAAACGGGCCATTCTGAGCAGCAGTTGCGGATAATCGCCGGTATCCTTGGCAAAAAGCATAACCGCAGCATTGGTGAGCTTTCCATCCTTGAAGAATTTGAATTTACCCATCAATGACTCAACCGACTCACCGTTTGCAGTTGGCGAGATACGCCCATGGTCAACACCAAGCTGCACTGCCGCCCTTATACGTTTCTCATCCAGATCGTCAATCGTGCAGCCATCCGCAATCTGCTTCTCCCAACCGAACTTATGCGGCTTAGCCGCTTTCAACCTCTCCTCAAACATTTCGCGGGGCATACGTTTCGTTGTGCTTTCCCTGCGGTAATAGGGGCATCCATTGTATGTATATGGCTCCTTGCCCCATACCCATCCGTCAAATTGCATTACAATGACCTTGTTGCCTGGATGGTCAGGCACATCTACATATTCTGTACGCATATCCAAAGCAGGTTCAAGCCCACTTAACACATTTGATATTTCACGCTGAGTATTGTCCGTCACCTGCTCGCCGACAATCTTCAACGATTTTGGCGTGATGCCGAAAAGCAGCCAGCCACCTTCCGTATTCAGAAAGGCGCAAGCCGAATGCATACCATCCTTCAGTTCACCGGTGGTCTTCTTCAGTTCCAATTCCCGATGTTCATCAGGAGCAATGAGCCGCTTTATATCATCTATGGTCATAAATCTGTGAATTGACCGATAAAGTTACAAATAATCAGATATGGTGGGTGCCGCTGCCGAATTCAAGGGGCTCGTTTTCCTTGCCGGGGACGATGAAGGTGGCCGTGCAGCCGACGGGAACGGTGATGTCGGCGCTGAAACGGCCCTCTTCAGACAAAGCCCAGTGGATGCCGGCCTCGCCGTATGGGGTCCGTGTGCTGTACTCCGCCCAGATAACATCCCCGCAGGGCATCGGGCGGAAGATTATGTGTCTGTACCCCGGGGCTTTTTCGTCGATCTCCATACCGGCAAGCTTGCGGTAGAACCAGGTGAGCGCGCCCCCGAACATCGGGTGATTGCGGGAGTTCTCACCGTTCCAGGCCTCCCAGGTGGTGTAGGCTCCCTGCTCGAGCCACCATCCGAAACTGGGGAAGTCCCGCTTGTTCATCGCCTCGAATGCCAGGTCGTTCATCCCGTTTTCGGCGAGAGTCTCGAAGAACAGCTGCGTGCCGATGATTCCGGTGTTGAGGTGGCCGTCATATCTTGCGATTTCCTCCCGGAGAGTCTGCAGAACGGCCCCTTTCCGCTCCTCGGGCACTCCCAGATTGAGAGCGAGGATATTGGAACCGTAATCCCCGTAGGTTTTCTTCACAGCGTCATAGAACACTCTGTTGAAGGCATCCGCAACCTCTTTCGCCTGAGAGCGGTACAAGGCCGCATCCTCCGTTTTGCCGAGAACTTCAGCAGTCTTTGCCATATAATCCGTACATTTCCAGAGCAGGAACGTGTGTACCAGTCCGTCATCCGGAAGTTCGTATGGCGGCAGCCAGTCACCCAGATTGAAAAAATATATCGGGTCTTTCGGGTTGTGCATTTTCTGATGCATCGTTCCGTTCTTCAGCATCCAGCTGCGCATATTTCGAATATGCTCGGTCATCGCGTGATAATGCTCTTCCAGAATATCCTTGTCGCTGTAGTGGAGATAGAATTCCCAGGGAATGACGTTCATCGCGGCACCCCATCCCACACCGCCTCCGCATCCGGGATGCCAGGGAGCTCCGTTGGTTACGTAACCGGTCTCAACATCCTGACAATCTGAGATATCTCTCATCCATTTGGTGTAGAATGCTGCGGCGTCGAAATTGTGCATCACCGTCACACAGGCGACCTCCCCGTCTCCGGTGTAAGGGCCTTTCTCCCTGTGAGGGCAGTCTGTCGGAACGCCGAGGTGCATATTGTCGGTCTGGCTTCTCCACCAGATGCGGTTGATGCGGTTGAAAAGTTCGTTCGAACAGGCGAAGCGGCCTGTCGTCTCAAGGTCGGCATATACCGCCTCCGCCGTGATGTCGCCCGGTGCCGGATTGCCTGAATTGCTTGAAATCCTGACCTTGTCGAAGCAGAACCAGGTGAATCTCGCGGCGTATGACTCGTCCCCTTTCCCGTTGAGTACATATATGTTCTCCCCGTTGCCCGGAGATTCGCAGAGATACTCTATTCTGATGGAGTCGCCGGCGTTTCCGTTCAGATTGGCAAGACGCACCCATCCAGTAAGATAATCTCCGAAGTCCAGTTCGAGCGAGCCGTCTTCCGATACGCTGACTGTTTTGGGGATGACTTTCTCCATTATGCGGTCAGAGGTATAGTGGTGCGCGCACAGTCTCCCGTCCGGAGCCTTTTTCGGTGCGGCGGGAAGCCAGCCTTTGTCAAGGGCCGTTCCCGGACTGCACCATCCGTCCACTTCGAGACGGGCGTCGTAAGTTTCGCCGTCATACATTCCATTGGCCGTTATGGGACCTTTGTGGGCAAGCCAGGTCGTGTCGCTCGTCACCACTTCGGAGGAGCCGTCTTCGTATTGTATGAATATCTGCCCGAAAAATCTGGGAGTGCCGTAGGAATGTACCCAGCCGCTGTTCGTGTCGAAAAATCCGCATCCCAGAATGGCTCCGAAGACGTTTTCACCCTGGCGGAGCCGTTCCGTCACGTCATAGCCGTAATATTGCACCCTGTATCCCCGGAATTTGCTTCCGTCAAGTCCGAGCATATGGTTTTCCAGCCCTTCCCGGTATGTATATGAAGTTTCGTTGGGGGTCAGTTCGGCATCGGATACCCTTTCCCCGTTGACATAGAACTGGAAGAATCCCAGGCCTGTCACATACGCCTTGGCCGAAGCGACGGGTTTTTCCAGTGTCACTGATTTGCGCAGCAGGGGGGCGGGGGAGTGCGGTGCGCCTTCAATCCGGTCACGTCCTTTCTCGCCCTGCCAGGGGGCGCCTATCCACTCCGCTTTCCAGAGATTTGCATCAAGTATGCCCGTTCCCCAAAAGGCGGGCTCGCTCCAGAGGGAGCGCCGGCCGCGGGAGTCCCACGTGCAGACCTGCCACCAGCACTCCTGCATCGACTCCAGAGTCTTTCCGGCATATCTGACCAGGGTCGACTGATCGGAAACAATTTTGCCACTGTCCCACAGGTCAGCCTTGAAAAGGCCCTTCCTTGTCGAGGCCACCCTTATCCTGTAGGCGGTCTGGAATTCACCGTTTTGTGACGAGAGGTTTATCCAGCTGAGCCTCGGCCTCTCTTCGTCAATGGAGAAAGGGTTTGAGACGTACTCGCAGGTGAGCCCGTCCGGTTTGATTCCTGGCCTGACTAGGTGAAAGATAAGGCAGGTTGCAGCGATAAGAACCGCCCAGAACAAAGCTCGTCTTGCCTTCATCGCTTTCTCAGAGGCCAGGAGTCTGTGCGGAACGGGACTGCGGGCAGACCTGCCCCGTTGTAGAGGTTGCATACCGGGTTGTTGGCCCAGGCATAGCGCACAGCTATGGGGCATACGACCTCACTGCTGCTCACGATGACGCTGTCCCCATCGATGACCGCCTCAGCCTTGTGGAATATGTGGTCGGGGCCTGCTATGTAGAATCCCTCTACCTTGCTTATCTTGAATTCGGGACGGAATTCCTTGTAGATATAGTCCGCCGTCTTCAGCCCTCCGTCGCAGTGGCTGAACCTGACACGGATGCTGTTCCCTTCTATGGTGTAATCCTCGAATGTCGGTCCGCTGTAGATGACGTGCTTGCCGTATTCCTTTGCAAGAGCGTTGAGTGCCAGACGTTTGCCGACATCATATTTGTTTTTGGGGTGAATGTCATCAGCCTCACCGACGTCAATCAGCACGGCCAGGCCGGAGCCGGCCACGTTTGCCGCAGTCTGGCTCTGGGCCTCCCTGAGAAGCGCCCAATCGCTTTCTTCCGCACCTGTCTGGACTTTCAGATAGTTCGCCAGTTGGGTGATGTAGAAGGGGAAATCGTATCCCCATTTTGACCTCCAGTCATATATGAGCAGGGGCATCAGCGTGTTGTACTCCTCCGCCTGATCCACGTTGGAGCATCCCTGATACCAGATTGCACCTTTGATGGCATAGCCGACAAGAGGGCTTATCATCGCATTGTACATCAGGCAGGGAGTGGTGAAGTAACTTAACCTTGACTGGGGCATTGCCGGAACCATGTCGTCGGTTATGTCAAGCCTGAGTTTCCACCTGCCGTCCAGCTTTATGGTGTTGTCCCTGTCCGGACCTATCGAGATGAGGCCCTTGTCGCAATATATGCCGCCCTCCCCTTCGATGTCGAAGATACGGATGGCAATCACGGCTTTCCCCGCCTTGACCAGTTTGGCGGGAACTGTATAGACACGCTTGGTGGTGTAGCCTTCCTCGTGGCCCACGCAGACCCCGTTGAAGTAGGTGTAGTCATAGTCATCAATGGCGTTGAGGTTGAGAGTCAGTTTCTTCCCCTCCCATTCCTTTGGGATGTCGATGGTCTTCCTCAACCAGAAGATTCCGTTGAAGTCGAATCCCTGCTCCTCGATAGTTCCTGGAACGTTGATTTCGGCCCAGGAACTTTCGTCCAGTTTCTTTGCAGCCCACAGCGCTTTGCCGTCATTCATCGATGCACAGTGGCCGGAGAGGGCTTTGTCCCATTTTTCCATCTTCTCTTCAAATGATTCCTCATCGAACTCGTCATCGGGGCTGAGCATTTCCGAAGCAGTCGCAGGGGCCAGATTTACGCTTTCCCTGCTTATCCAGGGCTCTATTCTTGAGCCTCCCCAGCAACTTTCGATAAGGCCTACGGGGATGTCGAGATTCCTGCTGAGTTCGCGCCCGAAGTAGAATGCCGTTGCGGAGAATTTCTCAAGGTCGTTGCCTTCACAGGTTCTCCATCCGTCACCGACGAGGGTGGGGTTTTCGGCTTCATCCCTGCTCTGGGCATTCGCTATGTGCAGTATCCTGATGTTGCTGTTACCTGAGACCTCCTTCATATCCACGGCCGCGCCTATGATGCCGTCACTCATACTCAGTTCCATATTGGACTGCCCGCCGCAGAGCCAGACTTCACCTATCATCACGTTCTCAAGGACGATTTTGTCCTTTTTGCCGTCAGTGACGGTGATGGAGTAGGGGCCTCCGTATGAGGGTGTCTCTATCTTCACGCTCCATTTCCCGTTGTTGTCGGCCTGGGCGGTGTATCTCAGCTTGTCCCAGGAGGGTGATATCGTCACAAGTTTGCCGGCGTCCGCCGTACCCCATATTTTTGTGCTGCTTTTTTGCTGCAGCACCATATTGTCGGAAAAGATGGGGGAGAGTTTTATTTCCGCTCCGGTCTTGAAGGTGAATGAAATGAGAATCAGTAGGGATAACAGTTTTTTCATATCGGTAGACTTGTTTTCAAAGGTTTGAGAATCCGGTTCTGACCGTTTCAGCACGCGAATTTACAAAAAAAACACTTTTTATTTCGTGAATTGAAAATTTATTGTTTCCTTTGCAGTCCGATTCGGGATGTGGCGCAGTTGGTTAGCGCACCACGTTAGGGACGTGGGGGTCGTCTGTTCGAGTCAGATCATCCCGACTGGCGGGCAATCAGGAGAACTGGTTGCCCGTTTTTTCCATCTATCAAGTGAATGAAATAATCAGCGCATTTTTTGCTCTTCTTGCAAGAAATACGCCGTTCGCAGCATACTTAAATATGGCTATCCCCACTTTTTTGTAGGGGGATAGCCATTACTCAAAAAGCCAAGTGATTAATAATCAGGAGGTAGCGTTTTATAGCGATGGCCATCCCCGGCGAAAAATCAGGGATAGCCATCGAAAGCACAGAAAAAGGCTGATGCCGGGATACTATAGATTCTCGGGCATCTTTATGTAATATCCGCCGGCTACGGAACGTGGCTTGAATCCTACGTGGTCCGCCTTGTCC
>JAZLIS010000099.1:0-2217 GCA_045617505.1 Bacteroidales bacterium
CGAGCTGAAAGACATAATCAATCAATAAACAGCATAAATGTGATGAAGAAATGTGGAGTGAGATATGCTGCGTTAGGATTGGCGTTTTCCGCCATATCCACAAATGTCCTGGCACAAGACGCGATATCTTTTTTGAACGAAGCCAACACGCAGATAAGGTCTGCCGGCTCGATTTTGTACCAGGTGGTGATGGGAGTTCTCTGTCTCATCGCAATAGTATCACTGATAATGGTGGCCATCAGGATGTACAGCGCCGACCGTGAAGGAGCAAACAAGGCTCTGGGATGGTGCGGCGGTATGGTATTCTGCATCATTATGGCCCTCGTCCTCAAAAACTTTATGGGAATATGAAAGTCAGAGTCTACAGGAACCTCGACAGGCCCTTTGCGCTGTTCGGCATCAAGGGTAAGTTCATCGGCGTGGCCGGTGCGCTTGCGGTGCTGTGCATAATAGTGTCCATCGTCATCGGAACTATTGCCGGGACTTTCATCGGCATAGCGTTCTGCGCGGTGTCGCTCGTGCTCGGATACCTGCTGGTGTCGGAGCTTCAGGTGCATCTCGGAGGCAAGACCGTTGACCGGAGAATGGCCGCTATGGGTATGCCCAGGTTCGTAATTGTCAATTCAAAGGTATGGAAACGGTAGATTTACGGAAGTGTTTCCCCGTAATGAACGGTAGGGACGGTGTGATATTGTCCAAGAGGGGCGATATCACGGTGGGATGGGAGCTGGAGCTACCTCCGGCTTTCAGATGCAATGAGGAGAAATATGATTCTCTGGTGGCGACGCTGCGAAGCGCGGTGACTCTGCTCCCTGATTGGAGCATAGTGCATAAGCAGGATGTGTTTATGCGGAAGCGTTATTCCAGCGAGGTGATGTGTGACTTTTTATCACAGTCGTATGAAAAACATTTCGACGGGCGGAGCTATCTGGACCACAGGTGCAGGATATTCGTGACGTTCTCGAATAAGAAAGCAATTCACGGAGGGTCCAGCGGGCTGCTAGGCCTTACTGAAACCGGCCTTCCGAAACCGGAAGCCATTGGCCGTTGCCTCGGAGCTGCCGACCAGTTCGAGGCCATCATCAGGTCAAATGAGCTGCTGTCGCTGCACCGGCTTTCCGATGAGGAAATCTTCGGAACTGAATCCATCCCCGGAATAGACCAGGACTATCTGAACTTCGCCGACGAAGGGGCCGATGAACTTTCGGATCTGCAACTTGCAAACGACAAGGTGCGCACCGGAGACAAGTTCATCAGCTGCCATCTGATTTCAGACCTTGACCAGCTGCCGGGAGAGATCGCATCCTGCAGGAGAGTAGCAGCATTGAGTACGGAGAATTCCGCCGTAAACCTGTCGTATTTCAATGAAATCGGTCAGGCTCTGGACTGTGAGCACGTAGTGAATCAGTTCATCCTGAAGGAGCCCCTGAAGGACATCCACGGCGAGCTGGACAGCAAACGGAAGAGGATGACTTCGATGTCGACCAAGTCTGCCGAGAACCGTGTCTATGCCGAGGAGATTCAGGAGTATCTGGAGGAGGCTGCAACGAAGCAGATGTACACGGTCAGAGCCCATATCAACGTAATGGCCGCAGGGACGGAAGCCACCATCGATGCCGTGAAGGACAAAGTCACATCGGCTATATCGAAGATGGGGCTGACACCGGTTCACGACATTCACGACGTGCCGATTCAGTTCTGGGCTTCCATTCCCGGAAACGAGGCCGGATTGAACTACCACGAGTATATGACTTTGGAACTCGGCGGAGCCCTGTGTATGTGGCTCTATGACGGCTTCGACAAAGGAATAGCCGACGGAGTGCTGAAGATGAGTGACCGTCAGAGACTGGTTCCGCAACGTTTCGATATTCAGGAAAAGGCAATGGACGAAGGCCTGATAGAGAACTTCAATGTTTTCCTGCTCGGCCCGTCCGGCTCCGGAAAGTCATTCTTTATGAACAAATACCTGCACAGCTCCTACGAGGCGGCCCAGCAGTGTTTCCTTATTGACGTGGGCGATTCCTACAGGGCCCTTTGCAATATCATACGCGAAGAGAGCGGAGGCCGGGACGGAGCCTATTACAGCTTCGAGAAAGGAAAGCCGATTTCGTTCAACCCTTTCAGGAATGTGAAGCGTTTCTCTTCCGGAGACGGCGAAGCCCTCGACTTTCTCTTCACCCTGATGTGCGTACTCTGGAAGAATGGCGAGGAAAGCAT
>JAZLIS010000100.1:0-5975 GCA_045617505.1 Bacteroidales bacterium
GAAACGACAGGAAATAAATATTGAGGACTTGAGTCCTGCGGAAAGGAAGCTTTTCATTAAGGCTTATGTCCTATCTGCCGGCGTTGTAATCCAGATAATGCTTGACGTGCTTTTAGTAGTATTCCTGATTACGAGTCTCACTGGCTGCTCCACAACAAGAAAGCTCAGTGACATCAAACGGGAGCAGATGGCGGCACA
This sequence comes from Bacteroidales bacterium, assembly GCA_045617505.1. Classification (GTDB taxonomy): domain Bacteria; phylum Bacteroidota; class Bacteroidia; order Bacteroidales; family UBA932; genus Cacconaster. The sequence goes on from JAZLIS010000100.1 coordinate 199, forward strand.
GTTGGTGCTCCCGGAAAAGATACCGGGTAAAGCCCAGTATGACATAAACCAGGAAGAGCAGAAAAAGGACACCCTTGTCGTCACTGACTTCGAAGGCCGTCAGGTCATCATTATGAAGGCCGTGAAGGATGAGAACGGTGATATGGTCGCAACGGAGGAACTGGACGCAGCATACGTTACTGCACGCTTCCGCAACGTGGCTGAAAGGCTCGGCAAGGTCAATCTGGAGTTTCAGATCCGAGTTCCGGAAAGGATGCAGGACAGCGAATGGCAACTGCGTTTCTATCCCCGGATGGCAATACTTGGTGACACAGTAAAGTTGTCACCTGTTTACATCACAGGGGCGAACTACCGCAAGACGCAACTTCGTGGATATGAGCAGTATCAGAGATTCCTTGACAGGATAATCTCCGACTCGACCAAGTTCATAAATGTCAACCTTCTGGAGATATTCATAAAGCGGAACATCCCTCAATTGTATGCTTTCAAGAACGACACGACTTTCGTCAGTGACGAGCAGTTTGCAAGCATCTATGGCGTCACAGAACAGGATGCCATTGACCATTATACGAATCATCTGAGCAAGGATGCCAATGAACGGAGGAAATCCAGACGCCAGTCAATGTTCCAGCGTTACGTTAAGGCACCCATCGAGACGGAAGTAAGACTTGACACCGTCATCGTTGCCGACAACGGTGACTTCATATACAACTACGTTCAGACAATAAACACCCGTCCCAAACTACGTAAGGTGGACATCCTGCTGGGTGGAGAGATATTCCAGCAGAGCACATTACTTTATACTATTCCCGAAACAGAGCCTCTGACTTTCTACATCAGCAGCCTGTCCGCCTTCGTAGATCCGACGGAACGGTATATGACCAGAATCATCGAGTGCAGGGTTGATGCCAGCACTGCCTGCTATGTGGCATTCAAGGTTGCGGATGCGACCATCGACGAAGAGTTGGGTTACAACCGTGAGGAGATGGGACGCATCAAGGAGAATCTGGAGTCACTCGTACAGAACGAGACTTTCGACCTCGATTCCATAGTGGTAACAGCATCCAGTTCCCCGGAAGGCAGCGTCAAGTATAATGCAGCCCTTACCCAGAAACGCAGCGAATCCGTTTGCCAATATTTCGACAGCTTCGTCAAGTCATACAGGGATTCCTTGGATGCCGAAAAGGGGCAGTCATACTACTTTGACGGCGGCCCCGCACCGGAAGAGCATCCCGTGGATATCAAGTTCATCGCAAAGAATGCCAACGAAAACTGGACAATGCTTGATGTTCTTATAGCGGAAGATGACTCTTTGACTTTCGACCAGAAGCGTGAATACATCGACATCTGCGAGATAGAGAATCCGGATGAGCGTGAACAACGCCTGCAAGAGACCAAATACTACAGGTATCTGCGTGAGCATCTGTACCCCAGACTCAGAACAGTCAAGTTCGACTTCCATTTGCACCGGAAAGGAATGGTCAAGGACACTGTCCACACCACGGTCATCGATGAGAATTATATGGCCGGGGTGCAGGCAATTAAGGATAGAGACTATGAAGCTGCCATCACAATCCTGAGGCCTTACAACGACTACAACGCTGCCATCGCCTTCTGTGCAATGGGATATGATGCCAGTGCTCTTGCAATACTCGAAGCACAGGAACGGACAGATAAGGTCAACTATATGCTGGCTATACTCTATGCCCGGAAAGGGCGCGACCAGGAAGCCGTGCAGTGTTACCTGCAGGCCTGTCAGCAGAATCAGAGCTATGTCCATCGAGGCAATCTGGACCCTGAAATATCGGCTCTAATCGAGCGATATGATATACAAACCCAAATCAATTAATTCTTTAAAAACAAAAAGTTATGAAAAAAGTACTGTACTTTTTGGCGGCTTCGGCCGCCGCACTCTGCACCGTTGCGTGCAACAAGGACCTCAATTCTTCCGCACCCGTTCAGGGTCAGGAGCAGGCTTCCGTCCGTGAAGGAGACCCCTGCCAGCTCAGAGTCGGCATCAGCGGAGGAGAGCTCACGAAATCCACTTCAATATCAGCAGAGGACGAAGCTGAAGTAAAACTCCTGCAGGTGTATGTCTTCCGTGGTGACGCTCTCGATGCGTATGCCAAGGTGGCGGACTCCAAGGAAATCACAGTAAGCTGTACCGCCGGTGACAGGGAAATCTACGCTCTTGTGAATGACATCGGGCGCCCTAACGTGAAGACCAAGACAGAACTTCTGGCCTTGACAAGCAGCCTTACGAACACAGCCGCCAACGGATTCGCAATGATTGGCTCCGCATCCAAAACTCTTCCTCAGGCCAGCACAGTCACCATTGACGTGAACCGTCTGGCATCCCGCGTAGTCATCAAGAAGATTACCAGAGCATTCACTTCTGCCGGTCTTGCCGCACAGGACCTCAAGGTTGAAAAGATATGGATTCAGAACGTGGCTACCGATTTCAACCTCGGCCTTTCTGCTACGCCGACAGCCTGGATCAACAAAATGAGTCTTGATGCCAGCCCTTACGCTCTTGTCGCAGATAATGTGGATGCTTCTATCGCCAATGAAGCGAATTACGCAACCAAGCACACCTTCTTCTGTTATCCTAACCCCACAGTCGGCGATAGCAGCGCTGAAACTTGGTGCGCGCGTCATACCCGTCTCGTTGTTCAGATCAAGCTCGGCACTTCTGACACTTACTACTATCCTATCACTCTTCCTGTGCTGGAGTACAACAAATCTTATGAAATCGAGAACCTGACACTTACCCGTCCGGGCTCCGACAATCCTGACGTACCTGTGACATTCAAGGACTGCACCTTCGATCTCAACGTGCTCCCTTGGACAGTGGTTCCCGTTACCGAAGGACTTACAATCTAAAACAAACAGCGTATGAAAAAGATATTATATCTGTTCTCTATGTTGGTTTCCGTAATGGCCATCCTTTCCTGCTCCAAGCAGGAAGGGCCGGCCAGCCCGGAGAATCAGCAAGTCATGGAAACCGAAGGGCCAATGGTTACAACGACATTCAAACTTAACTCTTATGCTGGTGAGACCAAGGCTGTCAGTATAAGTGATGACCAGGATGACACCATTGATAAACTGGACCTTTATTGGTTCGACAGCTCCGGGAACATCTTGGGTCATTACCACGTGACACAGGGTGAGCTTGATGCGAATGAGATTCATATGCAATTCAAGGCAGGCACAAAACATTACTATGTATTCCTGGCAAACATAGATTCAGAAACGGCTGAAAGACTGGCGTTATACAATGGAAGTGACTGGAACTCCGCCTCCAAAACGCATATCCCGCTTTCTGCCGGAAATTATTCAACACACAGATTGGCATTGTGCGGTTCGGCATATGTCAATTACGACAAAGACAATACATACACTGTAAATATGTACAGATATATGTATAAAATTGACGTCAAGGATATTACGGTGGATTTCGATGATGAGTCGTGGATGAATAAGGATGTGTTCGTAAAGAGCATATCACTTACAAACACGGGCAATATGTTCTGTTTCCTGCATTCATGGCCATTCTGGTCGACTCTTGACAGTTATATCGGTACTGAAAATTTCTTCTTCCCAAAAGACGTGAAATATAGTATTCCATCTTTTGGAGGAATTACTGATTATGTCTGTTCAAGCTTTGCGCATTGCAGCTATCCATCTTCAACCAATACGCTTAGTAATGCCACGGGCAAGCTTGCCGGGTCATTCCCATACTATCTGAACAACAACTATCAGAAGGATATCGGGGTCTTGAATATTACAGCGACAGGGGACCTGAAAGAAGCCACTTACCACGAGTACTCCGGAGAAAACGGCCGTGTATGTTCTTCCACATCGGCTGTTTCTCATACACTCAAAGCAAACAGAACTTTTTATGGATTGCCTATAGGAAATTATAACGTAGCAGATGGAGACATTGTATGTGCGTACAACAAGCAGGACGGGTCCACGAAACTTGTGATTGAGCTTTTGGTTGACGGGGAGACTTATTTTTATCCTATTCAGGTGTTTGCGCCACAGCCCAACACTCATTACGTAATTGACAAGATTACCCTTAAGAGCCCCGGCTCCGAATACTCCAACTTCTATATGATAAAATATAAGGCCGACTTTTCAGTACACGTGGAAGACTGGCACAGCGTAGCCATTTCAAATATCGACTGCGGCGAAGACGAATAACAAACCAACATAACCAGAGAGATGAAAAAGGTTTTCAAATATTCATTGTTTCTGCTCCTTTCCGGACTTCTTTGGGCATCCTGCAATAAGGAGCAGATTGAAAGGATGCCCGCCGATGAAGACGGCGAGTATTCAGTGACCTATACAATCCGGGTGGCAGATGCCGCCCAGACGAAGGCCAATGCGATTTCTGACATCGGGATTGATGATGTAGTCAAAAGACTCGACTTGTATATCTTCTACGACAAAGGCACCAAGCCGAACGAACACGTAACTTACTTCCCCCAGGAAGGTGATGCCATTACGCATAAGATAAAGGCGTTAAATGGCGAAAGGTCAGGCATTCTGGCCCTTGCTAATCTTGATGAGGATACGGCAAAGCATTTCGAAGGGAAAAGCCTTAACCAGTTGTGCGCTGCAAGTTGCTCCATCATTCTTTCTGCCGGAAATTTTGGCTTTGACAGAATTCCGATGATTGGCTCAAGTTCATACTATCACTCTGAATATGGGGAAGGTACGGCGGAAATCGTAATGAGGAGGTTGATGACCAGGCTGAACCTTCAACAAATAGCGGTTGATTTCAGTGACCCGACTCTTGTGGGGAAAGAAGTAAAGGTCAAAACCATTGCCATAATCAATGCGATGAACTACTTTGCTCCTATAAATTCACCGACACTCTCTTATCTGGGTAGCGAATATGGCACTTTAGGATATCTCAACAGCACTCTTATTGGTGCTTTCGGAGGTTTGACAGTTGGGTGTATGTACAGACGAAGCCATAGTAGCAGCGATTATGACAATCCTATTCAGGTAAGCGGCCCGGGAAAACTGAACGGAAGTTTTCCGTATTTATTCAACCGCAACTACAAGAATGACCCAGAAACTCTCATCATTGATGCCGAAGGCATATTAAAAACGGCACTTGTCCAGCAATATAACACAGAATCGGGGGAAGGTCTGATTGTTTCTTCCGGCGACAAGACTCAGGTACACACATTCGATGTGAACAAATGCTTCTATACATACTTCTGGTCGGGAGGATGGCCCGTCACTATGCCTTGTGACTTCAAAAGTCAGCCGGAATCCACCAAACTGGTGATTGAATTGCTGATTGACGGTGAAGTCTGGTATTATCCGATACAGTTATCAGACATCCAACCTAATATGGTCTACAATATTGAGAAAGTGACGGTGCGTAACACGGGCTCGAAGTATGCCAATTTCATAGAGAAGAAGTATCGTTGTGATTTCACAGTATCCATCAAACCTTGGACAACGATGGATATGGAGAATCTTTATGTGGGCGCAGACCCGACTACGGGACAGCCGGTTGATCCCAATACAGGAGAAATAGTGGAAGGACAGAGATTATGAGAAAGACAAGCTGGATATTCGTCGCATTGACATTGCTGGCATCCTGTTCGAAAGGACTGGATGTCCCTGATGTCGGCGGCAACGGTGAAATGCACAAGGTGTCTTTCACCTTCTCGGTGGCGCCATCAGCCACGGTTGAGACCAAAGGGGATGCAATCGGGACCGGCAACGATGACTTCATTGAAAGAATCGACCTA
>JAZLIS010000101.1:0-2550 GCA_045617505.1 Bacteroidales bacterium
CTTCAACAAATTGGCGGAGAACCATCTTGAGGAGTGGATAAGATACCTCAAGTACGGGGAGATAGAAGAGGATACCACAGCTCCCGGCCTGAAGGAGGCGAAGAAGAAGCTGGAATACCTGAGCCTGAGCAAGGCGGAGAAGTATGCTTATGACGAACATCTCAATGCCATTATGATTCAGAACGATGTCCTTAGCACCGCCCAGAAGGAAGGGTGGGCCGACGGATGGGCTGATGGACGAGCGGCAGGCCACGCGGAAGGACGTGCAGAAGGTCGTGCAGAAGGTCGTGCAGAAGGTCGTGCAGAAGGCTTGCAAGAAGGCCGGGCGGAAGGACGTGACGAGGGAAAGAAAGAAGAAAAAATAGAGACCGCCAAACGATTACTGGATTTGCATATCGATGTCCCTATGATTTCAAAGGCGACAGGGTTGTCGGAAAATGAGATAAACTTGATTCGGGATTGAAAACGGCCTTTCTCCAGCCCACCTCGGCAAAAGGTGACGTGGAAAACGGTTTATGGTGATTGTACTAAGTTTGCTATCTTTGTAAAGCACCTATTACTCAAAACGGAATAATATGAGAAAACTCTTGTTAGCGACACTATTTGCCTGCATCTTATCTTCCTGTACAATCAATACCGATGTCAAGGGCAAAAGGGACAAACAGCACATTGCCGAGGTCTCTGATTTTCAGCAGAAGCCCCGATCCAAACAGATGGCATTGTTCGAAGATGGCAACTACGCAATGTTCATCCACTTCGGACTATACTCAAAGCTGGAGGGGAACTGGAAAGGAAAGCCTTACTGGGGCATTGCTGAATGGATAATGAGTCAGGCGAACATACCTGCAGACGAATATATGGCGGAGGCCGCAGACTTCAAGCCGTCCGAATTCGACGCAGAGGCCATCGTACAGCTCGCCAAAGATGCCGGGATGAAGTACATCGTGATTACGGCCAAGCACCTCGAAGGCTTTGCGATGTACGACTCCGATGTGGATGACTTCAACATCCACGATGCCGGCGGTTTCGGCCGCGACATAGTGGGCGAATTGGCGGATGCCTGCCACTGCGCCGGTCTCGGCATAGGTCTCTATTACTCCCAATACGAAGATTGGACTGCACCGGGCGCTGCAAACGGTCCCAAGACCGACAGGAATGGCCGTCCGGTGACCTACGAGGAATACTTCCGGAACAAGTGTGTGCCTCAACTCAAGGAACTGCTGACCAGGTATGGAGAGTTGGAACTCATCTGGTTCGATATGCCAGGTGACATAAAGCCGGAGTATTCCAAGGAGCTTGTGGATCTCGTGCATGAACTGCAGCCCGGTTGCCTCGCTTCAGGCCGCGTAGGCAACGGTATGGGCGACTACGAATGCCTGGCCGATATGGAACTGCCTCCGAGGAACACCTCTGGCCCCTGGGAGTGCATCGACGCAACTCAGGTTGGCTGGGGCTACAACAGCAACGATGCCGAGTGGAAGAGTCCCACATTCATCGTGCACAATCTCACATCGCTCATAGCAAGGGGCGGTATCCTTATGCTGAACGTCGGCCCGACTGCCACCGGAGCAATTCCGCCCGAAGCGGCAAAGACACTCAGAAAGGCCGGCGAGTGGATATCCAGATATCCCGATGCCGTCTATGGCGCAGGTCCCTCCCCATGGGGACACGCCCTGCCCTGGGGCGACGCAGTCACACAGACAGGTAAAATTTATCTTATCGTATATGACTGGCCGAAGGACGGCAAGCTCTGGGTTCCGGGCATAAGGTCCGCAATCAACGGTGTCAGATTGTACGGCGGCAAGTCGCTTAAATGGTCAAAGGTTGACATAAGCCCCGAAATCAGCAGTTTGACCTGCATCGAGATACCGTTCCTCCAGCCCGACGGGCTCGCTTCAGTGATAGAGATTGAAGTCGCGGACATCGACGTCAACGATCAGATTACCGTCGATCCTTCGGTGCCTACCGAATTGTCGGTGGTCTTCGGCGAACACGGAGGATGCAAGTCCGACTGGTGGGGATGGATGGACAAGTTCGGCGAATGGAAATACACGGACTTGCTCAGTGAATTCACTCAGGACAGTTGGTTTGACTGGACTGTAGATGTTCCCAAGGCCGGATATTACGACGTGGAGCTTGAGTACAAGGGCAACGGATTCGTGCAGTGGCAGGTGGAACTCGATGGGAAGCCCCTGTTCATCAACAATCAGAAGGCGACAAATGCTTATGACTGGCACAGGCTCGGATGGATAGAATTCACTGAACCCGGCCGGCACTGCATCTGCATAAGGACGGTCGGCGGCGACTTCACCGCCGCTGACGTGACCACAATCCGCTTCACCCCCGTCAAACTCTGAAAATTCACATCATTCTTCTGCCATTCGAGATAGAATTCCGGTGCGAAGTCAATAAATCGAGTAGGAGGAAAACAAAAGTAGTTTTCTTCCTACTTTCGTTTTCCGACCTCTCACACCACCGTACGTGCCGTTCGGCATACGGCGGTTCTTCATTGTTCAGTGCAATTTGACATAGTAGTCCATAAGGCACGGG
>JAZLIS010000102.1:0-10055 GCA_045617505.1 Bacteroidales bacterium
GATGAAGTCCGGCCCGATTTACGAGGTGCCAATTTTGGACGTCATATCATATTTTATCGAGTATTATCTCAAAGAAAAGTAAGGATTGTCCGCATCCTGCACATGAGGATGGACTTTCCCAGACACTTCTAATCCGGCCTCACGAATAACAATATTCACAAACATATAGTTATTCATGATCCAAACAAATTATTGTCCCGACAAGTTCGGGACTTATTTGTCGCACCCGGAGATTATGGATAGCGGCATAGACCTGTCAGATGCATCTGTACGGGAAATCATTCTTACTTATCGAGCCTATCGCCAAACACTTAATCCATCGTTCAACAATGAACACATTCTGCGGCGTGTCGTCCATAAGCCGCCTAAGCATGTGAATTTTGTAGCTCCAGAGAGAACGAACCTATTGACAAACTTACCAATAACACTATAAGTTGTGCTTTTTACACGGGTACCACTAGTTCGGACCTTGCGAATATTTAGGATTATCATTTTATGGTTATCATTTGCTGATAATGGAATATTATTTTATATTTGCAGGTGTAGTATAACAACTGAATATGAGAAATCCATTCATCACCAACGGATATGCCGGAAACGAGTACTTCTGCGACAGGAAGCAGGAGACCGATGACATGCGTTCACTACTTGTCAATGAGAATAATATCGCCATTATTTCTCCGAGAAGGATAGGCAAGACCGAACTGATCAATCATGTATTCGACTGCGACGAATTCCGGGGGAAGTACTACTGCTTCCTTGTTGACATTTACGCAACACAGTCAGTCAGCGACTTGGTGAATATGCTCGGCAAGGCAGTACTGGAAGAACTCAAGCCAAAAGGAAGAAACGCGTGGGAGAAGTTTGTGACGGCAATCGGTTCCATCCGTTCCGAGATAACGTTTGATATCAACGGTCTCCCATCCTGGAGTGTGGGTCTTGGCGAAATCAGAAACCCCATTGCGACCCTGGACGAGATCTTCCGCTATCTGCAAAGTGCCGACCGTCCATGCATTGTTGCTATCGACGAGTTTCAGCAGATTACCAAATATGGAGACATCACGGTGGAGGCTACGCTCCGCACGTATGTCCAGAAGACGACGAATGCACATTTCATCTTCGCTGGCAGCCAGCGGCACCTGATGAATGGGATGTTCACTTCTCCGTCACGGCCGTTTTATCAGTCCGTCACCATCATGAACCTCAAGCCGTTGGAGATTGAGAAATACACCGAGTTTGCAAATGATAAATTTGAGGAGGGTGGCAAGCGATTCGACCCTGCGGTTCTTGAAGATCTGTACAATAGATTCGATGGCGTGACAAGTTATATCCATAGAATTCTGAATATCCTGTATTCAAGAACAGACAACGGACAGGCTTGTTCGGTGGCTATGGTTGAGCCGGCTATTGACTTTGTCGTCCGCCTGTCCTCGGATACATACGAGTCCCTGTTCTATCAGATGCCACAGAAACAAAGGACAGTCTTCCTTGCCATAGCATCCGAGGGGAAAGCTATTGAAGTTATGAGCGGCTCATTTGTGAAAAGGCATTCTCTCGTATCGGCAAGCAGCGTATCTTCAGCTTTAAAGGGGCTTCTTGACAAGGACTTCATCACGAACGACAACGGAGTGTATTCAGTATATGACAAGTTCTTCCAGATATGGTTGTCAAAACGAGGTCTGATCTGACCGTCCACAAAACTGGTATGTTTAACGGCCCTAACTCTATACGGAACATCTATTATTTAAGTTTCGCATAAATGCGAAACTTAAATAACCCTTTTATTTTGTTTAAATCTTCGTATTCCTCTCGGTTTTAACAAATAGCGTTATATTTACAACTGGAATCATTTCAAAACAGCTTTTCAAAGATTAGAAACTCAAACACTTGCTTTGGGCTGAGGTTTTGAAAGTATCCTGAAAGACCTCTTCCGTGATGGCATCACGCAGGCTGGAATCGGAGATTGCGGCAAGAGCCTCCGCCGCGAAGGCGGTGCAGGCAAGAGAATATGCCTGTTTTTCAGAGATGCCCCTCGAGCGCATATAGAACAGACTCTCCTCGTCCAGATGCCCGACAGTGGCTCCGTGACTGCACTTGACGTCATCCGCATAGATTTCCAGTTGCGGCTTTGAAAATGCCCGCGCGCTGCGGCTCAGAAGAAGATTGTGGTTTGCCTGATACGCTTCCGTCTTCTGCGCACCCTGCGGAACGTGAATCAGTCCGTTGAAACGGACCACACCGCTGTCAAACGCCATCCCCTTGAAAAGCTGGTCGCTGCGGCACCCTCCCACGCAGTGGTCCACCCTGACGTCATACTCAACCCTGTTTTCTCCCGTGGCGACAAGGAGTCCCTTCAAATCGCATCGGGCGCCTTCTCCGAGAAGGGAAACCCTGACATCCACCTTTGCAGAGGCTCCGCCAAACGAGACAAAGGTCACGGATGCGGCTTCGTTTTCCCGAAGCGGGAGTTCGAACTTCAAACCGGACGCATCCCCCATATCCGAAATGGAAGCGGATGCCGGAACGTGTTCCAGAACTCGCCCGATAACAGCCTCATCCCCTGTCAGGACAAGGTATTCACCTCCGAAACATATCTGTTTACCTGCTGTCATTTACAATCCAGTCGTAACCTTTTTCTTCTATCTTGAGAGCCAGCGACTTGTCATCACTCCTGATAATCCGTCCCTTATAGAGCACGTGGATGACGTCCGGAACGATGTAGTCAAGAAGCCTCTGGTAGTGCGTTATCACAATGGTGGCATTGTCCGGAGTCCGCAGCCGGTCGATGCCCGTGGCGACAATCCGGAGGGCATCCACGTCCAGCCCGGAATCGGTCTCGTCCAGAATGGCCAGACGGGGCTGGAGCATCGCCATCTGGAAAATCTCGTTTCTCTTCTTCTCTCCTCCTGAAAAACCCACGTTGACTCCTCTCTTGGCAAAGGAGGCATCCATCTCGACGCAGGCCATCTTCTCCTTCATCAACTTCAGGAATGCCGCGGCGTCAAGCGCGGGAAGTCCCTTGTATTTGCGGTGCTCATTGACGGCTGCCCGCATAAAGTTGACGTTGTTCACTCCCGGAATCTCCACGGGATACTGGAATCCGAGGAAAATCCCCTCCCAGGAGCGCTGCTCGGGAGTCATTTCCAGAAGGTTCTTCCCGCAGAAGGAGATGCTGCCGGAAGTGACGGAGTAGGTGTCCCTGCCCGCTATGACAGAGGAGAGAGTGCTTTTGCCGGAACCGTTGGGTCCCATAATGGCGTGGACTTCACCGGCATTGACCTCCAGATTGATGCCGCGGAGTATCTCGCGGTCATCGACACAGGCGTGGAGATTTTTAACGGAAAGAATATTCATCAGGCGTTCCTCCTATATTTGGCAATCCACTGACGGATTGAAACTATGCTGTTGGCCAGATACAATGCACTGACAACGGACATACATACATTGCCGACGCTCAGATGAAGCGCCAGCTGGACTATGTTCACAAAAAGCCAGGCCACCCAGCAGTCCCATTTCTTCAGGGCGCTGAGAGTCTGGGCGACAAGTATCAGGATGGTCAGACAGGAATCCAGATAGGGATGCGGGTCTGAGGGGAAGAGCCTGTCAAGCAACATCCCCCAAACCGCGGCCACCACGAACACCATCGCCACGGAGATAACCCTCCCCGCATTGGAAAGAGTCGTCACCTTCAGTTCCCCCTCCCTGTCACTGCTCGTCTCATCCTCCCTGGGATGAGTCCAGCGATAGTGCCCCACCGCATTGATTACAAGCGAGACCGGCTGAAGCATCAGGGAAGCCAGCAGATTCCTCTCCCAGAAAAGGAGGAACAAGGCTGCCGAATAGAGGTATCCCACATAGAAATTGTACTTGCTTCCCCGTCCTGCAAGGAAGACGCAGACAAGGCCGAGAGCGGCGGCTATGACGTCAAACATGTTCATCATCCTATGCTCCCTTCAAGTGACACCTGCAGGAGTTTCTGTGCCTCAACGGCGAACTCCATCGGCAATTTTGTAAGCACGTCCTTCGCATATCCGTTCACTATCAAGCCTATGGCATCCTCCTCACAGATTCCTCGCTGACGACAGTAGAAAAGCTGGTCCTCGCTGATTTTGGAGGTGGTGGCCTCGTGCTCGACGGACGCGTCAGGGTTGGCGCTCTCGATAACGGGGAAGGTGTGAGCCCCACAGCGGTCTCCTATAAGAAGGGAATCACACTGCGAGTGGTTCCTCGCCCCTGTCGCTCCAGGCAGAATCTTCACCATACCGCGATAACTGTTCTGGCTTCGTCCGGCGGAGATACCCTTGCTGACGATGCGGCTGGAGGTGTTCTTTCCTATATGAATCATCTTGGTCCCCGTATCCGCCTGCTGGAAGCCGTTGGTGAGAGCCACGCTGTAGAATTCGGAGACGGAGTTGTCCCCCTTGAGGATGGTGCTGGGATATTTCCAGGTTATGGCGCTGCCCGTCTCCACCTGAGTCCAGTAGAGGCTGCTTCCCTCTCCCCTGCACAAACCCCTCTTTGTCACGAAATTGAAGATACCCCCGCGTCCCTGCGCATCACCGGGATACCAGTTCTGCACCGTCGAATACTTGACTTGTGCATCCTTCTCCACTATTATTTCCACAACCGCCGCGTGCAACTGGTTTTCAGCCCTTTGCGGCGCCGTGCAACCTTCCAGATAGCTCAGGTATGAACCTTCGTCGGCCACTATCAGGGTACGCTCGAACTGCCCCGTGCCACGGGCGTTGATTCTGAAATAGCTGGAGAGTTCCATCGGACATCTGACTCCTTTGGGTATATAGCAGAAACTGCCGTCGCTGAAGACGGCGCTGTTGAGTGCGCTGTAGAAGTTGTCAGCCACGGGGACCACGGAAGCCAGATACTTCCTGACCAGGTCGGGATAGTTCTTCACAGCCTCGGAAAAGGAGCAGAAGATGATTCCCTTTTCGGCAAGCGCCTCGCTGAAGGTGGTCTTCACCGATACGCTGTCGAATACCGCATCCACCGCCGTACCTGCGAGAATCGCCCTTTCGTGCAGGGGAATCCCCAGCTTGTCGAAGGTCTTTTCAATTTCGGGGTCAATCTCCTTCGGGGCCTCCTCCCTTTTCTTCGGGGCGGCGTAATATATGATGTCCTGAAAATCTATGGAAGGCATCTTGAGATGGGCCCATTGCGGCAGAGTCATCTTCTGCCAGCGGCGGAATGCGTCCAGACGGAACTTCAGAAGCCACGCAGGCTCCCCCTTGATTCCGCTGATGGTGCGGATAATCTCCTCATTGAGACCTTTCGGCACGAAATCCTGCTCAAGCGCAGTCTCGAAGCCGTGCTCATACTCAGAATTGGTGAATTCCTCTATTATCTTTCCGCTTTCGCTCATCGGCCGCAAAGTTAATAAAAATATGCTGCAATGCGTTCCAGAGGGGCATCCTTCAGAATTGTCCTATATTCCCCGTCAAGGAGGTAGAAGGTGGGTATGGCCCTCAAATTATAGAGGGGCAGCCCTCCGTCCTTCGCCTCGTCCACCTCGGGAGCAAAGCCGGCCGTCCATTCCGCAGGGTATTTTGCGCTCTCTTCCAGCCAGTCCGTCAAATCGTCATCCGGGTAGATGTTCACCACCTTGAGAATCCCTTCCTTTATCATCTCCTTGAAGGGGGGCTCTCCGAGAGTCCTTTCCATCTCCTCGCAGGCCCCGCACCCGGGATTGATGAAACAGAGAAGAATATGGTCCGCCTTCACCTCATACAGGGAGGCCGGTCTGCCGCTGCGCAGGGTGAACCTGAAGTCGGCGGCAGGCTCCCCAATACGGTTGAGACTGAAGAGAGGAAGTTCGTATGCGGCCGTCGCCTTCTGTACCGAATCGGCGTATGGGGAAGATATAATCTCTTCAAGAACAGGAATATATGCCTCTTCATCCCTATAGGGGGAATTGACGTCGTGCAGATAATGTTCCCTCTCCGCCAGCCACTCCTGAAATTTTTCGGCATCTCCTTTCGCCGGAGAGGGTGCCGGGAATTTGGACTCCCCTCTCCCCCTGCACCCCGTCAGAAGAGAGAAACTCAGCAGTGCCGCCAGCAATATGTGACATTTTGTCATATTCGTCGGTTATGGTATCAATTTTGCCAATCTCTTAACCGCAAACAAAAATACAAAAAACTTCAAAATACCTATATTATGACCATCAAACCATTGGCAGACAGAGTTCTGGTCGAGGCCAAAGAGGCTGAGACAAAGACAGCAAGCGGGCTCTACATTCCCGACACAGCAAAAGAGAAACCCCAGCAGGGAAAAGTTATCGCCGTAGGTGCAGGCAAGAAAGACGAACCTATGGAACTTAAGGCAGGTGACACCGTCCTTTACGGAAAATATGCGGGCACGGAAATCACCGTCGATGGAAAAGATTATCTGATTATGCGTCAGAGTGACGTAGTGGCAGTTCTTAAATAAAGGAGGATAGTATTATGGCAAAAGATATCAAATTCAACATTGATGCGCGCGGCCTTATGAAGGAAGGTGCCGATGCACTGGCCAACGCAGTTAAGGTAACTCTCGGTCCCAAAGGCCGCAACGTGGTTATTGACAAGAAATTCGGCGCCCCTCAGGTGACCAAGGACGGAGTGACCGTGGCAAAGGCCATCGAACTTGAGGACCGTTTTCAGGATATGGGAGCGCAGATGGTGAAGGAAGTCGCTTCCAAGACCAACGACCAGGCCGGTGACGGTACAACAACCGCTACAGTTCTGGCTCAGGCCATCATCAACGTGGGGCTGAAGAACGTCGCTGCAGGCGCCAACCCGATGGACCTCAAGCGCGGTATCGACAAGGCCGTTGATGCCGTCGTTGCAAATCTCAAGAAACAGAGCAAGATGGTCGGTGACGACTACTCCAAGATCGAGCAGGTCGGAACAATCTCCGCCAACAACGACAACTACATCGGCAAACTAATCGCCGACGCAATGAGCAAGGTCAAGAAGGACGGTGTAATCACCGTGGAAGAGGCCAAGGGCACAACAACTGAAGTCAAGGTTGTCGAAGGTATGCAGTTTGACAGAGGCTACATCTCAGCCTACTTTATGACCAACCCCGACAAGATGGAGGCGGTTCTCGACCAGCCCAGCATCCTGATTACCGACAAGAAGATTTCCACTATGAAGGACCTGATGCCGATTCTCGAGCCCATCGCAAGAGACGGCCGCAGCCTCCTGATAATTGCCGAAGACATTGACGGCGAAGCTCTTACAACTCTCGTTGTCAACAAACTCCGCGGAACTCTGAAGATTGCCGCGGTGAAGGCTCCCGGTTTCGGTGACCGCCGCAAGGAGATGCTTCAGGACATCGCTATCCTCACAGGAGGTATGGTAATCTCCGAAGAGAGAGGTTTCACTCTTGAGAACGCCACTCCCGATATGCTCGGAAGCGCTGAAAAAGTCGTGGTTGACAAGGAGAACACCACCATCGTCAACGGCGCCGGTGACAAAAAGGCCATCGCAGACCGCGCAGCACAGATCCGCAAGCAGATTACCACAACCACCAGCGACTATGACCGCGAGAAACTTCAGGAAAGACTCGGCAAGCTCGCAGGCGGCGTGGCAGTCCTCTATGTAGGCGCAGCCTCAGAGGTTGAGATGAAGGAGAAGAAGGACCGCGTCGAGGACGCTCTCAACGCAACCCGCGCAGCTGTCGAAGAGGGTATCATCCCCGGTGGCGGCGTGGCTCTTGTACGTGCAACCGCAGCTCTTGCGAAGCTCAAGGGTGACAATGAGGATGAGAACACGGGTATCAATATCGTTGCCCGCGCAATCGAGTCTCCTATCCGCACCATCGCCGAGAATGCAGGCAAGGAAGGCAGCGTGATTGTCAACAAGGTTCAGGAAGGCAAAGCCGACTTCGGTTACAACGCCCGCACCGACAGTTTCGAGAATCTCTTCGAGACAGGTGTCATCGACCCGACCAAGGTTGTCCGCGTGGCTCTTCAGAACGCCGCCTCAGTTGCAGGTATGTTCCTGACAACAGAATGCGCTCTGGCAGACATCAAGGAAGAGACTCCCACTGCACCTATGAATCCCGGTATGGGAGGAATGATGTAAACTGCTCTCTGCAGATAGCAAAAGAGGCGGTGACTTTCTGGTCACCGCCTCTTTTGGTGTAACACAATGTTTGCTCAAATATGTAGCGGAGTATTCACATTGTTGGCAGAACAAGCCGCATTATGTGAGGAGTTTTATTAACTTTGTGTGTGCCTCACCTGAAAAATGAGGGAGGAGAATAGATGGTACGAGTTTTCATAAGCAGCGTTCAGAAGGAGTTTTCCGAGGAGAGGAAGGCTCTGGTCAAGTATATCCGTGAGGATGCTTTACTCCGCAGGTTCTTTGAGCCGTTCATTTTCGAGGAACTGCCGGCCATCAATCTGTCGGCTCCGGAAGCGTATCTTTCAGAAGCGGCCCAGAGTGAAATATATCTTGGTATCTTCGGCAAGGAGTATGGGTATGAGGATGCAGATGGGGTTTCACCCACTGAAAGGGAATATGATACTGCCGCCAAGAACAGCAAACATCGGCTAATCTTCGTGAAACGTCTGGCGGGCAGGAATCCGAAAGAAGCGGCATTCATCAAAAAAGTCGAAAGCCAGATTGTCAGGAAATCATTCTCCGATTATGATGAATTGAGGGCCAATGTCTATGTCGCTCTGGTCCGTTTTCTTGAAGAGAAAGAATATCTGCGTCTGCTTCCGTGGGATGCAACGATGAGCAATGACGCCACCATTGCCGATCTTGACGAAAAGAAGATTTCAGACTTTGTCGCTCTTGCCAGAACAAAGCGTGGATTCAAACTGGACTATACCGGAGACAATACTCTGGCGATTCTGATTGCACTCAACCTTGCCACAGAAGCAGGCAGAATCACCAACGCTGCATTGTTGCTGTTTGCAAAGAATCCACAGCGGTATTTCGTCAGCAGCGTGGTGAAGTGTATGGTCTTCCCGACCGACATCATGACAAAGCCTATACTCTCGCATCAGGTCTATCAAGGCACTCTCTTCGAACTGGTTGATGCGGCAAAGGGTTTTATCATGCAGCATATTGATGCGAAAGTCGGTACCAGGAAAAACAGCAATTCAGTCGATGTTGAATACGAGATACCCATTGAGGCTGTAGCTGAAGCTATTGTGAACGCCTGCTTATGTAAAGATTTACATAAAAGACTTTATGTAAAGTCATAGATTATGTAAAGTATCCCCACCCACCGTGCACTCAAAGGCAGATTCGAGGGGGATACACTTTACATAATATCAGTATTTCTGCTGTAGATCCTTGAGATATGCCATCAGAGCTCTATCCTTTTTCCATGAGGATTTGGTTTCTTTAATGATTCCTGGATTCAATTTAGCCAGAGCCTCCTGTTTCTTCTTCTCGCTTGCCCGTGCATACACTTCTGTGGTAGTTGTTGAAGAGTGTCCCAGAAAGTCACGGATATAGACCAGATTGATGTCTGCTTCAAGCATATGCATTGCCTTACTATGACGGAAGGAATGGCATCCCAACCGTGCAGGCATTATGTCTGGAGATTTAGCCTTCGCCATGTTGAAGTACTTCTTCACAATGTTGAGCACAGCCATTCTGGACAACTTGTTGCCTTGTGGATTTGGAAAGAGAGGAAGATTTCTGCGGCGGGATTCCAGCAATCCGCAGTCGTCCATATATCGACGAAGATTCTTCACTTGGTCCCCAGAAAGAGGAACGACACGCACCTTGGACCCTTTTTCAAGCAGTCGTACTGTCGTGGTTTCGTCAAAGCGGATGTCAGCTGGAGTAAGGTCTATCAGCTCCTGAACTCTGGCTGCACTATCATACAGAAGACTGAGAAGGACAAAGTCACGCCGCCCTGTCCTTGTCTTGATATCCGGCTGTCGAAGGAGAAGTTTGACACCCTCTATGGTAAGGTATTCCATTTCTTTGCCCGGATTTTTCTTGTTCTTGATGGATATGATTTCCTGCCAGTTGGAAAGATGGATTATATTCCTGTACTGGAGGTACTTGGCAAAAGAGTGGATGGCTCCC
>JAZLIS010000103.1:0-106183 GCA_045617505.1 Bacteroidales bacterium
AGTTCAAGATCGCCCGCATCGACAGCTTCTATCCCTACACGGGACAGGTGATACCGAACGACATCCCCACCGGTGCCCTCAGCTACGAGGAGCTCGACGTCTACCGCACCAACCGTGCGGGCAGCGCGATGGGCTTCGCCGTGGGGGCGGCCTTCGGAGTCGACTTCTCGGTCACCGAGAACCTCATCCTGGGCATCAACGTGGCCCCGGTGCTGTACCAGTACAACCTCGTCCAGCTCCAGATAATGGGACAGGACACCTACAACGTGTACAACCACAACATCTCGGTCTTCAAGTACCCGCAACTCAAATTCGGCTTCCGCTTCTAACCCAAGAAGTAAAGACAATACACACCGGAGGGACGCCACCAGCGCCCCTCCGATTGTATTTTCACCCCGAATTCGTACACACGCGAGTCACTCGCGTTCGCGCAACTTCGATTTTTCCAACAAAACGTAAATCTTCGCCCGGTTATAAGATTTACATTTTTTTGTAAGAAAAATTTCCTATCCTTGTACCGTCAAAACCATGGAATGCTTCCTTAAAGGAATATTGAAATACATCGTTACAATAATTTGGTTTTGATATAATGTTTTATATCTTTGTCTGATGAAACGATACAAGGTGAGTGAAGTTCTCAAAAAACTACGTGATGATGGATGGTATCAAGTGTCCCAAAGAGGGAGTCATCGTCAATTCAAACATCCCTATAAAAAGGGTAGAGTAACGATTAACAACAAGCCTTCTGATACAATTGAGCAAAACATACTTAATAGTATTTGGAAGCAAGCCGGATGGAAGTAAAATGGAAAAGATCAGAATTTTAGTGGATTATACGGACAATTTCTCCGCGTGTCCTGAAAATGACAGTATAGCGTGTGTAACCACGGCCAATACTTATGAAAGTCTGCAAAGAAATATGGACGAATCTCTTCGTTTCCATATCGAGGGTATGAAAGAAGATGGCGAAATCATTCCCGAAGAATTTTCGGGTGAATGGGAATACGAATGGATTCTGTCAACGAGAGCTCTTTTGCACGCAACAGAACATCTCATACCCAAATCTGCGATAGCCAAAGTAACAGGAATCAATCAGCAGCAGTTAACACACTATGCATCCGGATTCCGAAAGCCAAAGCCGGCAATGGCAGACAGAATAAGAGAAGGTGTCCGTTCCATTGCGTTAACACTCTTAAGCTATTGAAAGATAGCATCGCTGCCGAAGGAAGAACAAATAGAATACATCAAGGAAATGAGAACCGAAAGAGACACCAGGAACCAGATTGTATATGCCCGGGATATGGGCAGGGAGGAAGGACTTGCTGAAGGAGAAGCAAGAGGAGAAGCGAAAGGCAGGGCAGAAGGAAAGGCAGAGACTGCCTTGGCCATGCTCGCAAACGGCCTCGACATCGCTCTGGTATCCAAATGCACCGGCCTGTCCGAACAGCAGATCCGGGAGCTGAAATAAAGAGCTTCCTCAACGCAATATAATCAGAATGACACCCACGTCATTTCGAACTGCCGTGGATGTAAATTTTATGATTGAAAGGAGAGGACTCTATTCGAAGAGGTTATGAAGGATATCGTCTGATTTCTGCCTGTCGAAATCTCCCATATATATTTCAGTTGTCTTCAAATTCGAGTGGGCCAGCAGATTTTTTATTTCTGCGCTCATTACCCCTTTTTCCCGGGCAAGACTTGCGAAACTGTGGCGGCTGACGTGCATTGTGACGTGCTTTTCGATGCCGGCCATCCGGCAGAGATCGTCCAACGCTCTGTTGATTCTCTTGGTTGCACTCGAAATGTCATTCACCAACTCAACCTTCTGGCACGGAGACAATGCTGTTTCAGGCAGAGTGGCATACGGAGCCGTATCGTCAAGATAGGGGAATATGAAATCTGACTTCTTTCCCTGATAGCACGACAGGATGTCAAGAGCCGGTTTGACAAGAAGCAAATCTCTGTGTTTAAGATTTTTGCTCATTACATATACCAATCTTTTCCCCGAAATGACATTGCTCCATTTCAGCTTGAGAAGGTCCCCCACCCGGATACCGGCACAAAAATAGGAAAACAAGAATACGTTCCTGGCATTCCAGAGGCTGGACTCCTTCTTGACGCTCTGTGTCTTGAGCATCTCTATCTCATCGGGATTAAGAACTTCTCTGAAACTTTTCAACTGTCTGAATACATAACCCTGGAACGGGGACGTCCTCCCGGGTATTGCATCATCCACATAAAAGGCACGGTTTACAATAGCCTGCAGGACGGCCATATTCACATTGACCGAATTCGGATGGAGAGAGGTCGTACGAAGGTATGTATCAAAATCCATAATGAAAGTCCTGTCAATCTTTTTCAGCGGAAAGTACAGATTACGGCTTCTCGAATATGTGAGGAGAAACCGTTCAAGTTTTCCGTACAATACACGGTATTTTTTCCAGCTTCGGATTTTGCCCTCAGCATAGAGGTTGTCCGTGATGCCCCTGCAGTAGTCAAGCAGACTGATATGACCTTTCTTATAAGGGGAATGATGGGAGCCGGACCGAAATGCTTCAAAGTCCTTCCTGACGATGGTGATCAAGTTCTGATATAGCATAATATTTTTTTGTTAACGATTGTTTTTTTAGCTTACAATTCTAAAGCATTTGGGAGAATAACCTGTTGCAAAGTAATCCTATCACCCTGAAAACAGCTTTTCACGGCGTTTTGGCGTGATGTTTTTTTTGATTTTCGAAGTAGAAATCCGGAGAAAATCCGCTATTCTTTATTTAGTCATTATTATTCATTATTCCAAATTTTATTACTTACAATTTTGATTTTTCAATATAAATGCATAGATTTGCCGCGTAGAATTGCATCATTCATTGATTTGCGACTAACAGAAATTGTAAAAATGATTAAGTTTAACGAGTGAATTTTAAATACCGATTATAGAAAAGAAGCAGATAAGGCAATTTAATTAAAATTTGAAATAAGGAGTATCTGGGCCACAGATACTCCGATTCTGATTGGAAATTCAACAAACCTATATTTATTATCTAACCTAAAATTTATCTTATGAAAAGATTCAGATTCTTTCTGACAGTTCTGCTGATGGTTGTGTCTGTTGCGGCTTTCGCTCAGAAGAAAATAACCGTCACGGGAACTGTTACGGATGCTTCCACAGGGGAGCCTCTGTCGGGAGCTGCCATCCTTATCAAAGGTACTCCTCAGGGAACTGTAGCTGATGCCGACGGAAGGTACAGCATTTCTATAGCTCCTGACGGAACGCTTGGCTTCACAACCATCGGGTTCAAGGACATTGAGGTAGCCGTAAGCGGCCGCACCAGCATCGATGTCTCCCTCGAGCCCGACATCACGATGCTGGATGAAACCATCGTGGTCGCCTTCGGTACAACCACCAAGGAGGCATTCACCGGTTCCGCCGCTGTAATGAAATCAGAGGAAATTTCAAAGCACATTACTTCAAATGTGGCCAACGCACTGGTCGGTTCTGTAGCCGGTCTCCAGATGCGTGGTAGCTCAGGCGCTCCCGGTGCCGGATCGGGCTCCATGAACATTCGAGGTATTGCCTCCATGTACGCAAGTACAGATCCTTTGATTATCGTTGACGGCTCTCCATATTCTTCCAGTCTTTCAACGATACCCCAGAATGACATCGAATCCATTTCCGTTCTGAAGGACGCTGCTTCAGCGGCTCTTTATGGTGCACGTGGTGCGGCGGGTGTCATCATCATAACCACAAAGAAAGGCCGTTCAGGAGATGCAGTCGTGACTTTCGATGCAAAGCTCGGAAGCAACAGCCGCTCAATGCAGGATTATGAAACCATTACTGACCCCGCTGAATATTACGAAGCTTATTACGCTCAACTGTTCAACCGCTACTATTATGGCAACGGCCTGTCAATGGATATCGCAAATCAGAATGCAAACACTCAAATGATAAAAGACCTTGGATATCAGGTATTCACCGTTCCCGGCGGCGAGCAGCTCATCGGAATGAACGGAAAAATCAACCCCAAGGCCACCCTTGGATATGCGATACCTGGGGCTAATGGAGAGACCTATTGGCTTCAGCCGGACAATTGGAAAGAGTCGGCTTACAAGAAGGCCTTACGTCAGGAATACAACGTCAGTGTGAATGGCGGTAGCGACAAAGCCTCCGTATTTGCAAGTCTCGGATATCTCGGCGAGGATGGTATTATCGAATATTCCGGTTACAATCGTCTCACAGCGCGTTTAAGGGCTGACTATCAGGCAAAGAAATGGTTGAAAATCGGCGGTAACCTCAGTTACGTCAATTCAAAGACCACTTCCAACCCGAATATGGACACATCACTCGGTTCAACCAACCTGATGTACTATACCACACAGATTGCTCCTATCTATCCTATATACGTGAGAACTCTTGACGCCAACGGGAATCCCACCATACGCATAGATGAAAATGGTAACGAACAGTATGACTACGGTGTCGCGGGAACTAACTATCCCGTCAACAGGGCATTTCTCCAGACGGGTAACCCTCTGGGTTCAAACCGCTACAACGTAAGCCAGTCTGCCACCAATCAGTTGAACGGCACTTTCAACATTGACGTTGACTTCTGCCGGTTCCTCAAGGCAAATGCGACTTCCACCGTCAACTGGGGTCAGAGCGACGGCACTCATTATGACAATGCTCTTTATGGGCCCAAGGTTTCTGTCAACGGCGAACTTGAGAAGTCAATGTCAAAAGTATTCCGCCAGAATCACGTTCAGACCTTGACCTACCACGACACATTCGGAGACCACAATGTAAATGTGATGCTTGGTCATGAATACTACAAGACATCTTCACAAAGTCTGGGTGCCTATGCCCGTGGTATCTTCACTCCCGATATTCTCGAAATCAATGCTGCTGCCAATCACTATGATTCCTATTCCAGCAGTTCAGCCTACAACGTAGAAGGTTTCTTTGCCAGCGCTCAGTACAACTACGCAAACAAATATTACCTTTCCGGTTCGTTCCGTCGTGACGGCTCATCACGTTTTGCAAAGGACAAATGCTGGGGTAACTTCTGGAGTGCAGGTGCAGCCTGGATTATGAACAGAGAGAATTTCCTTGCAAGCGCATCATGGATTGATATGTTGAAGCTGAAGGCTTCAGTTGGCCAGCAGGGCAATGACGCTATCGGAAGTTTCTACTACACAGACCTCTATAACCTTTCAAATTCAGGAACATATCAGATGTCTCCCGCATTTTCAAACCTTGGTAATCCCGACATAACATGGGAAACAACGATGAACATCAACATAGGTGTTGAATTCAGTTTCTTCGGAGGACGTCTCTCCGGTAGTTTTGATGCATATGACAAAATTGCGAAAGATCAGCTCTTCTGGCTCTCTCTTCCCGAATCAGCCGGTACTCGCGGATATTACGGCAATATGGGTGACATTCAGAATATGGGTCTTGAACTTGTACTCAATGGCAGCATCATCCGTACAAAGAACGTGGACTGGACTGTCAACCTCAATGCTTCAACCAACAGGACTAAAATTCTCAGCCTCCCTGACTCAAAGCTTGTAGCGGGTACTCAAGGCTTTACGGAAAGCAGTCAGTGGTTTGAAATAGGCGGCCCTCTTTACAATGCATTCCGCCCCAAATATGCGGGTGTAGATGCACAAGGTCAAGCGATGTATTGGGTGGATGACTCTCTTAACGGAAAGACAGACCGTCCCGGTACAAATATGGATTCCAAGACATATGACCCTAACGTGGCTACAAAATATGCCCTTGGAAGCATGCTTCCTGACGTATTCGGAGGATTCGGCACAACTCTGTCATTATATGGAGTCGATCTCTCTGTAACATTCGATTATCAGATTGGCGGAAAGGTATATGATACGCGTTATGCGGGCTTTATGAGTCCCTGTTCGGATGCTGGCGATGCCGGTTCCACTTTCCACAAGGATTGGGTCAAGTCCTGGTCACCGAACAATAGCGGAACGACACTTCCCCGCTGGCAGTATGCTGACCAGTACACCACTGCGTCTTCAGACCGATTCCTTACCGATGCAAGCTACCTTAACTTCCAGTCATTTACTGTAGGTTATACTCTTCCCAAGTTCACAAAGGCAATTTCCAAGTTGCGTGTTTATGCATCCGGTGAAAACCTTTGGTTCTGGTCAGCCCGCAAGGGTCTCGATCCTCGTTACTCATACACCGGCAATACGACTGTAGCTGTCTATTCTCCAGTTCGTACGATTACCGGTGGCGTTCAGATTACCTTCTAATTTGATTGGAGATTATATTATGAAAAATATCAAAAACATATTGATTGCGGCCCTTTGCGTAATTTCTCTTGCGACATCTTGTATTGAAGAGATACAACCTCAGTCAAGTACAATTACTGCCGCACAAGCTGCAGCGGCCCCTGGTTCATTCCAGAACTTTGTGAATGCTGTAACAAGTTCTCTTGCCGGCCAGTTCACTTACAACGGCAATTCAGATACCACTCCCTGGGACTTCGGTTATCCTTCTTTCTTCCTTATTCGTGACGTAATGGGTAACGATCTGGTTTGCGAAACCGGAGGTTCTGAATGGTACTCTACCTGGTATGGCTGCGGTGTGGCTCTCGGCCCCCAGTATGCTGTCTGCCAATTGCCCTGGACTTACTACTACAAATGGATCAAGAACTGCAACAACGTGATCAGTCTCTATCTTGCTGACCCCACTGAAGATAAGGAAGCAGGTGCCGGTATTGCCTACGCTATGCGAGCAATGTTCTATATGGATATCGCACGTATGTACTGTCCTACAACTTATGGCGCAGACAAAAGTGCAGAGACCGTGCCTCTTGTCACTGAATCCACAGGACTTGATCAACTCACGACCAATCCCCGCGCTACCAATGACGTAATGTGGGCTCAGATTATTTCAGACCTTGACGAAGCTGAAAAATATCTCGCAAATTACACTCGCAACGACAAGTACACCCCTGACCTCTCCGTTGTATATGGGTTCAAGGCTCGTGCATATCTGACTATGGAAGACTGGGCTAACGCGCAGAAATATGCAAAATTGGCTCAGGCAGGTTATTCTGTTATGACGGCAGAGCAGTTCCTGAATCAGCAAACAGGCTTCAACACTCCTAACAATTCTTGGATGTTCGGGCTCACATTCAAGGCTGATGACCCCAATATCCTTCTCAACGATGGAGACTCTTGCTGGGGTTCTCAAATGATTATCGAAGTATCCGAGTCCGGCTGCGGTTATTCAAGCAACTATGTGGGGCCCAAGCGCATCGACAGACATTTCTTCGAGACAATCCCTGCTACCGACTTCCGCAAGAAATGCTGGGTTGACTTTGCGATAGACGAACTTCCTGACAAGGAATCCCAACTCGCCGCATTGGCCGAATATTCCGATTCTCCGACAGGTCTGTACAATACCGGTATGGTTGTATCAGCATCTGCCTGCCTTGGAGGCATGCCTGTAAAGTTCCGACCAAAGGATGGTGAGCACGTCGATCAATACAAGGCATTTACGGTTGCTGTCCCTCTTATGCGCGTCGAGGAGATGTACCTCATCGAAGCAGAAGCGGCCGGTATGCAGAATGAGTCAGAAGGAATCCGTCTGCTTACATCATTTGCACAAACCCGCAATCCCGAGTTCAACTACGAAGAAGAGCACTATGATACCTACTTTGGAAAACAGGGTAAATTCCAGAATGCATGCTGGTGGCAGCGCCGCCTTGAACTCTGGGGTGAAGGTTTCGCAACCTTCGATATCAAACGTCTCCAGAAAGGTATCATCCGCAGTTACAAGGGCACAAACCACCCCGTCGATTTCCGTTGGAACAAAGAGTCAAATCCTGATTGGATGACGCTCTGCTTCGTCCAGACAGAATCCAACTACAATTCTGCTCTTAATCAGAACCCTACACCTGTTAAGCCTACAGCTGATTCTGATGAGTACGTATTCTAACAATAAAAAGTACAGAACGCTATGAAAAAATATATTTATTCTCTTTTAGTACTTCTCGCTGGGATTACTTTTATGACATCCTGCGAAAAGGCAGAAGGTACTCTTCCGGGGAATGATACGAATGCTTTTGCTACAGTCAGTCTTTCCAAGCCGGCACTCCCTTATGATGCTGACTGCGACGTTGCAGTAAGAATTGCAGCCAACAGCGCATCAGCCGCTGTCTATTACTTAGCTGAACCAACGGCTCAGAAGGAAGCCCGCAATCTTCCGGAGTCAGAATATGGCAACTATGTAAAACAGAATGGTACCAAAGTTGAGGGGGCAATCATTAATGAAATTGATGGAGCTTCCGTGAAAGACCTTGTAATCACAGGCCTTTCCGGTGACAATACAATCACCGTTGTGGCCGAAAATGCAAATGGACAGTATGTGATTTCATCCACCTTCTTTGGTGTAACGTGGAATGATATCTGCACAGGCACCTACAATTTCAGCGTTGCCAACGTTCAGTCCCTTATGCAGGCAACATCCGTACAGACAACCTTGCAGAGACGTTCTGACAAACCGGAGTATTTCCGTTTCAAGAATCTCTTCGGAGCAGGTCACAATCTCGAATTCCGCGTTTTTGACAATGCGGGTAATGTACGCGTCGATTCTCAAGGCATAGGACTTAATTTCGGCTCATATGGAGAAGCAAGTGTCCGGGACGTTGCCAATTGGCAGGGTGATGACGGTTACATTGATAACTTTATTGACCTTGACACCTATGAGGCTTATTTCTGGGTACAGTATTATGTGTCAGCCGGAAATATGGGCTATGGCTATGATGAGTTCTATCCGGACTAATCCCACTGAACATTGATTGGATAAGAGGCCGATTTTGAGTCGGCCTCTTTTTTTTATGGTTTCGCATTTATTACCAGAAAATCCTTGGGATTCTGGCGTACCGGTTCAGTGGTGAACTCCGGAATATTGAAGGACTTGAACAGCCTGAAATAATAGTCGGGATGCTCCGTCGGGATGACAAAAGGTTTGTGAGCCCTGCCTTCGTTGTCGAAATACGCTATATAGAGCCTCGTGTAGAGCCCGTCATCACGACGTGAAGAAAAGAGTATCCACCTGCCGTTTGAAGACCACGAATGGTAGCTCTCCGCCTCATCGCTGTTGACATTCTCAAGGCAGCGGACACTGCCGTCCTCCATATCCTTCATATAAAGGTCGGCATCCTTGTGCCAGATATGGAAGTTTCCGAAGGAGCCGAGGGTGAAAAGCAAGTGGCGTCCATCAGGCGAGAGCCGGGGAAGAGTGGCGCTCTTTCCGAGGGAAGCGGCATCAAACACCATCTCCGGCTCTCCGAAAGTGCGGCCGGTACGGTCAAAAGCCATTCTCATCAGATTGTATCGTACGCCGTCATAGCCCGACATTATCTTTCCGTCAGAACGTCTCTCAACACTGTCGAGATTTGCGTTGGCGTAGAACAGGCTTCTTCCGTCAGGTGCCCAGTATGGGAACGTCTCAAGGGCCGTCGTATCAGTAAGGAGCGGAATAACCGCATCCTTGTCCACGTCATAGAGAACAATATCGGAAGCTTTGTCAATCACCTCCGTCTTCTGAGTTCCATTGGAAAAGAAGTTCTGGTATGTTGAATTTACGGAATATGCTATAAGTTTATCTTGAGGATGCCAGGAGGGATAGACTCCGGCGGAAAGGATTCCGTCACGCTGCAGATTGACTTTTGAAGTCTTGCCGTCATTCACAATCACTGTACCGCCATCCTTCTGGCGTATGTGAAACTGATAATTCGATGTACCGTAGTTCTGGAAAGAGTGGCAGTTGACGCACTGTCCCATTGTCCTGTCATACGACATCATATTGCTGTATATCTCTTTGTCCCTGAATGAGGACAAATCGCGTTGCACCAGTCGGATTTCACCGGACATTCCATAAGTCGGCTCAATAAGACGGTACGACACATATACGTCCACAGGCTCCTGCGCTATCCGGTTTACAATCGGAGACAATTTCTCCCAACCTTCGGCCTGCTTTTCATAAATCTGTACCACAACTGAGCCTCCGCGGTTACATTCAAGCAGAGAAGTCCATTTCCTTGCAGGAATGCAC
The DNA here is from genome assembly GCA_045617505.1 of Bacteroidales bacterium. Lineage (GTDB taxonomy): Bacteria > Bacteroidota > Bacteroidia > Bacteroidales > UBA932 > Cacconaster. Next base: position 10,091 of record JAZLIS010000103.1, read on the forward strand.
ACTTCCCTGCCCTTCACAATCACCGGATTGCCATTCTCTCCGGAAATCACTGTCACATAATCCAATGCGGAATCACATATTCTGAAGTTCATCGGTGCGATGTTATACGGAATCGTAATTTCGCAGTAGTCAGGATATATTGAAGCCTTCCGCTCCGTCCGGAGCGAATCAGAAGGCACTTTCACGCAGGAAACGGAAAGAAACAGTGCAAGGATGCTAATTTGGACGACGGATGTTCTCATTGTAGTAGAAATAAGCATATGTACCCCTTGCGCTCCGGGCATCCCCGAATGACGGGTTGGAAAAGACCTGGTGGGCCTCCTCAACCTCTGCCGGAATCGCCCCTTTCAGTGCAACATAGCGAGGATAGAGTTCTTCAAACCATTCACCACCCTTAATAAGCATTGCAACAGCAATGTTCCACTCCAGCATCTGAAGAGAATCACCCTTTACAAATGCATAGAACTGAAGAACATTATAGGCTGCGGCATCGCTCGGATACCAGGTGTTTCCGGCATCATACTTCTGAAGAGGTGCCAGAGCGCGGTATTCCGGATCAGAAGCAAGCTCGTCAGGATTTTCAAGAAGACCAAGATACTTGCAGGCCCAATCTTTATGCAGGGTAGTTCTACTCACCATTTCAATATATTTGCGTGCCAGCCCCTTCTCTCCGTTGAAAAGCGCCACCTTGGCCAGAATCTTTATTCGCTCCAAACCGTATGTCTGATACATATTGTGCTCGAAAGACCATCTCGCCGCAAAATTCAAGAGCCCGGAATAATAGAAAATCCGGGGACCGGCGATTCGGGAGGAGACAAAATCGATATCTCCAGAGGTCAACGGTACAGTATCAAACGAATATTTCCAACATTTTTGAGGCAGTTCCCCCTTGAAATAGAGGGCACAGTTGCGATAAGCCACAAGCACGTCATTCGTTACACGCAACGAAGATGACAGTGAAAGAGCATCAGCCCACCGTCCTTCATCCATCGCCTTTTCTACGGCAAACTGCCTGTGAAGCAGAGCCCGGCGATCAGGAAGCTGATATACGGACACGACTACCGCCACATACACAATCAACGGCAAAGCAAGACTTATCCATCCCGCTTCCTTTTTCTTCGTGAATTCTGGAAGTGCCAGCAACGGCAGAAGCACCCATGCCGCAAGCAACCATAAAGCGGGAGTCCTGTTGTCGGAGAAATCCAAATACGGAGTCCCGACAAGCCACATGTAACGGAGAGGAGTATGGTCGAAAATCAACAGATAATATAAATAGGGTATAGCTGCGATGCATATCAGAGAGATTAAAGGAAGAATGAAATGGTCTTTATTCCGGATATGCAGCAATGTCCAGACAGCGAATGTTCCGCCACCAAGCAAGGCATAGAATCCGAGCAGAGGATACAGAACAGTAATTATGATTACCGGTAGAAATTTCCCGGTCCATCCTTTTTTCCCCGAAGCAATCGTCAGCAGCCAAAAGGCAAGCAGGCTGAAAAGGACTCCCACCGGCTGCGAGAAAATCTGAGCATCCGCACGGGCAAGCACAACGTCATACCCCATTGTCATCATCGCCAGAAAGAGACAGGCAGGCGCCATAGCTGCAAGGGCAAGAAACCGCACGTCTCTGACCATTGTCTTATAAATAATGGCGAAAATTAATGCATAAACCAGCAAAAGTAATGCTATGGCCAGATTCGGATGACAGCAGAACTGTGTCAGGAAGCGGCCGACATAGGTAATGATAATTCCCGGACGATCGAACATTGAGACAAACCATCTCAAAGAGTCGTCAAACAGACTCACAGTATGGAACTTCCAGATATATGCCGAAAAATGCGACATCATCTGAACCATGGACAGCAGCACACACACCGCTCCCATAACCACTACACTCTCAAGAATCTTAATCTGTTTTGGACCCTTGTTCATATCAGGAGGAAGCCTTTGAGAAGAACTTCCACTTGAAGAGGATGAGGTATATCGCACCGCAGGTGATGCAGCTGTCGGCGATATTGAAAATCGGGCGGAAGAAAATCACGTGCTGACCGCCCCATATAGGGAATCCCGCAGGCAGAACGGTATCTATCAGGGGGAAATAGAGCATATCCACCACTTTTCCGTAGAAGAGGGGCGCATAGTCGAAAATCACACCGTAGAAGAGGCAGTCGAGTATATTGCCCAATGCCCCACATAGAATCGCGGCAAGGCCGAACAGCACCCCGGTCGGGGTATCCGGCTTTTTCAGAAGTCTGCGTATATATATGAATATGACAACGACAAGAATAATACGGCAGATACTGAGCATCAACTTCCCTATATCCCCTCCGAACTGCATTCCAAAGGCCATCCCGTTATTCTCTATGAAAAGAATCTGAAACCAGTCCCCGAAAACGCGGATACTCTGGCCTATATGCATAAAGGTCTTGACCAGAATCTTGGAGACCTGATCGATGACCAGCAGACAGGAGACAAAAATACCCAGTCTGAAACCGCGCGAAAGCTTCATCCTATTTGTTGAGTTTGTTCTTAGCCTCAACGCTCAACGTTGCGTGAGGAACAAGTTTCAACCGCTCTTTGGGTATCAGCTTGCCCGTTTCACGGCAGATTCCGTATGTCTTGTTCTCGATACGGATAAGGGCGGCCTCAAGATTCTGGATGAACTTGTACTGCCTTGCCGCCAGCTGGCTGATTTCCTCCTTGGACTGAGTGAACGACCCCTCTTCCAATACTTTGAAGGAAGGTGAAGTGTCTTCGGTGTCATTGCTTCCGCTGTGGGTAAGCGAGGACTTGAGCATATCATAGTCCTCTTTCGCCTTTGCCAGCTTCTGAAGTATCAGTTCCTTGAATTCCTGCAACTCCTCGTCGCTGTAACGGACCTTCTCGGCCGTCTGTTCAATTATTGTTGCCATATCTTCAGATATTTGAATTGTTGAAGTTACAAAATATATCGGATACCTACAACTTCCTGACACTTATGTCAAGAGAAGCATTCTCCCATTCCACCTTCGTGGGGTCTTCTACAGCCTCTGACAAGGACAATCCTTCCGCAAGCGTCTGCCTGCAGACATAATCCTTGAACAGAGTAAGAGCATCCTCAACCTCAGGGCGTTTCTCAATCACAATCCTCACGCGGTCAGTCACCTCGAAACCACTCTCCTTGCGGATATTCTGGATTCTGTTGACCAATTCCCGGGCAACACCCTCGCGGCGGAGATCATCCGTGACCGTGATGTCAAGAGCAACCGTAAGAGTCCCTTCGCTGGCCACGAGCCATCCCGGCATATCTTCAGAGGTAATCTGATAGTCCTCCGCGGTCAACCCGACAGGGCCTCCGGGAAGTGCCAGAGAGTAATCCCCCGCCTTTTCGATTGCAGATATGGTGTTCTGGTCCATCTGCCCGAACGCGGCGGCAATCTCCTTCATCCTCGCCCCATAGCGTCTGCCAAGAGTCTTGAAGTTGGGTTTGATTTTCTTGGTTATAAGACCCGCCGTCTCGTGGATAAATTCCGCCTCCTTCACATTCACCTCATTGAGGATAAGTTGCTTGACCGCTTCAAGCCTTGACTCGACCTCCGAATCCAGAACCGGAATCAGGATTTTCGCAAGCGGCTGGCGGACCTTGATATTGACTTTCCTGCGAAGAGCCAGAATCATAGAAGTCCCCTGCTGGGCAAGGGCCATCCTCTTCTCCAATTCGGAATCGACGCAGGATGCATCCGCATCCGGCATCAGTTGCAGGTGCACGCAACCGGCCTCGGGAGCAAGGTCACGGAAGAGCCTGTCCATATAGAAAGGCGCTATCGGAGCGGCAAGCAGAGCAATGGTTCTCAAAGCTCCGTAAAGGGTCTGGTATGCTGACAGTTTGGACTCCGACATCCCACCTCCCCAGAAGCGCTTGCGGTTGAGCCTCACATACCAGTTGCTCAGGTCATCGCAAACAAAATCCTGAATCAGCCGTCCGGCCGTAGTTATGTCGAAATCCTCATAGCAGGCCCTCGCCTTCCCTATCAGGGTGTTCTGAAGGGAGATCAGCCAGCGGTCTATTTCCGCCCTCCCGCTTACGGGTACCTGTGCCGCGGCAGGATCGAATCCATCGACATTCGCATAAAGTGCGAAGAATGAGTATGTATTGTACAGTGTACCGAAGAACTTGCGTCTGATTTCATCCACGCCGGCCTCGTCAAACTTGAGGTTGTCCCAGGGCTGGGCATTGGTCAGCATATACCATCTGAGCGCATCCGCACCATAATTGTCCAAGGCCTCGAACGGGTTGACGGCATTGCCCAGACGCTTGCTCATCTTGTTGCCGTTCTTGTCCAGTACCAGTCCGTTGGAAATCACGTTCTTGAAAGCGCACTTCCCACTGACCATAGTGTTGATGGCGTGCAGGGTGAAGAACCATCCTCTTGTCTGGTCAACCCCCTCGGCTATGAAGTCGGCCGTCTGACCGAACTGGGGCGTGCCCAACTTCTCAAGCCCTTCCTGCGCGTATGGCATCGAACCGGAGTCGAACCACACGTCAATGAGATCCTTCTCGCGGAACATCTTCCGTCCGTCATCACTGACAAGATATATATCATCCACGTACGGGCGGTGCAGGTCTATCTTCTCATAATTTTCCCGTGAGAAGTCGCCCACTTTGAATCCCCGGTCTGCCAGAGGATTGCTCTTCATATAACCTGCAGCCACCGCCTTATCTATCTCCCTGTAAAGTTCCTCCACGCTGCCGATGCACTTCTCCGCAGTGCCGTCCTCAGTACGCCAGATCGGGAGAGGCGTCCCCCAATAGCGGCTGCGGCTCAAGTTCCAGTCCTGCAAGTTCTCAAGCCACTTGCCGAACCTTCCGGAACCGGTGCTGGCAGGCTTCCAGTTGATGGTGTCGTTGAGCTCCATCATCTTCTCCCGGACGGCGGTTGAACGGATGAACCAGCTGTCGAGCGGATAATAGAGCACAGGCTTGTCAGTACGCCAGCAATGAGGGTAACTGTGGGTGTGTTTTGCAATATTGAAGGCCTTTCCCTGCCCCTTGAGATCCACGCAGATGTCAATGTCAAGAGTGGGAGCGTCCGCCGGAAGAGCCGAATCGTATGCATTCTTCACGTAACGGCCGGCGTATGGCGCATACAACTCCCTGTTGACACGTGTGGCTACGAACTCTGAATCCAGATCCTCAATACGGAACATACGTCCGGTCCTATCGACCATCGGCTGGTTCTCTCCCGCGGTATCGACCACAAAGAAAGGCGGAATATTGTTCTGTCGGGCCACCTTGTCGTCATCCGCTCCGAAAGTGGGAGCGATGTGGACGATACCGGTACCGTCCTCGGTGGTCACAAAATCTCCGGTTATGACGCGGAAAGCACCCTCCCCGGCCTTCATCCAGGGAATCAGCTGTTCATATCGGATTCCGGCAAGCGCGGTGCCCGGGACAGCCTCCCCTATGACATTGAAGGGATTCTTCTCGTTGAAATGGGCATTGAGCAGAGGTTTCGCCACAATGTATGTGGCGGGAGTCTTCGTATATGGATTGACGCTTTCGACGCGCACATATTCGATTTTCGGGCCGACGCAGAGCGCGGTGTTTGAAGGCAATGTCCAGGGAGTGGTCGTCCAGGCAAGGATGAAGAGGTCGCTGCTCGTCCCTTCAAAGAGGAATTCGCTCTTTTCATCACGTATAACCTTGAACTGCACCACTGCAGTGGTATCCTTCACGTCCCGGTAGCACCCCGGCTGGTTGAGTTCGTGGGAACTCAGGCCGGTGCCGGCTGCGGGTGAATAGGGCTGGATGGTGTATCCCTTGTAGAGATAACCTTTCTTGTAGATGTCCTTGAGCAGATACCACAGTGTTTCTATATATCTGTTATCATAAGTGATATAGGCATTGTCCATATCCACCCAGTAGCCGATGCGCTCCGTCAGGCTGCGCCACTGCTCGGTATATTTCATCACCTCACGCCTGCAGGCATCATTGTACTCCTTGACGGAAATCTTCCTGCCTATGTCCTCCTTGGTGATTCCCAGCATCTTCTCCACTCCCAACTCCACGGGAAGGCCGTGAGTGTCCCATCCGGCCCTGCGTTCCACGCGATATCCGGTCTGGGTCTTGTAACGGCAGATTGCATCCTTTATGCTGCGCGCCATCACGTGATGGATTCCGGGCATACCGTTGGCGGAAGGGGGGCCTTCGTGAAAGATGAAGCGGGGCGCTCCTTCCCTCAGTTTAAGGGATTGTCTGAAATCGTCCTCCCGTTGCCACGATTCAAGGACTTCACGATTGATTTCAACAAGGTCAAGGTTCTTATATTCTTTGAATTTCATACGACACCTTCGTTTTAACCTGCAAATATACAAAATTTGACTACCTTTACAGAAACTTTGACAACATAAATGAACACCATTGACATAATCATCGCCGTATGCTTCCTCCCCTGCCTCTTCTTCGGCCTGAAGCACGGACTGGTCAAGCAGATTACAAGCCTCTGTACCATCTATTTCGGCGTTACCCTCTCCCTGCGATTCTCCGCTCCGGTGATAAAATGGCTTTCCGGGCACGTGACAATGTCACCGCTTGCCGCGAAGATGGTGTCGTTCCTCGTCATCTTTCTTGTAATTGCACTTCTGCTGAGACTTCTTGGCCGTCTGGTCGAGAAAGTTTTACAGATAACTCTTCTGGGATGGGTCAACAGACTGCTGGGGGTAGCCATGGCCATCGTAATCTTCGCCGTGACCCTCTCCGCCATCACGTTCATTGTGGATCAGGCCAACAACACACTGTCCTTCATACCGAAAGAGCAGATTTCAGAATCTCGGATCTACCCCGGACTCCTCAAACTTTCGAAATTGATTTTTCCATATTTCAAGCAACTTTTCTAAAAAACTCCTGAGTTTTTCCACATTCGTGTAAATCCGTCGGCAGCGCGGAAAATTCTTACGTTCGGAGCACATCCATTTGCTTGGGTGTGCTGAACTTTGCGCTATGAAAAACGACGGAAAAATTTCACCCTTGACCGAGTTGGACGGGCTGGCGGAAGATATGTTGCCAAAACTCCCGGGGAGTCTCAATTTCTTCTTCTGCTTGCTAATCACCGCAACGCTTCTGCTCTCCGTCCTTCCGGTCATTTTTTTGAAGTGATAACGTGGGGGCGACCGAGGGGAAGGATGTCTTTTTGAGGGGGAAGACGAGGGGAAGACGCCCCCTTTTATTGAGAAAGAGTTATGAAAACCGATATAAAACAACACGACGAGTCGGATTGCGGAGCGGCCTGCATCGCCTCAATAGCAAGGCATTACGGGAAGAACATCCCCATTGCGCTCATTCGTGAAGAGTCCGGAACCTCACGGACAGGCACCACAATAAAGGGTATCATTGATGCGTGCCGCGCGACCGGGTTCATCAGCGGAGCATACAAGTCCCCGGACAGGGACGTGGAGCGGCTGAAGGATGTCTCCCGCCCCGTAATCCTCCACACGGTAAACAGCCGCGGAGACCTGCACTTCGTTGTGTTGTATAATATCGGGAAGAAAAAAGCCACGGTTATGGACCCGGCATCCGGCTCCAGAGTCAAGATGAACCTCGAACGGCTCCATAAGGAGTGGACGGGCTACCTTATCACCATGTCTCCGGACCCGGAAGCGGCACGTAAATGGACAGACAGAGGTGCAAAGGCCAGTGTAATGCGTTATTTCCACTTGATAGACAAGAAGGAATACGCATTGATGCTGGCCGGGTCCCTCGCCTATATCACAGCCGGCATAAGTATCGCACTGTTCCTCCAGTTGATAATTGACAAAGTCCTTCCGTCCGGGGATACAGTCGAACTTATGAAGGCTGGCGGATTTATGCTGGCCATAATGATATGCACGCTTCTCCTCGGATACGGGAGGATTATCTATTCCCTGAGGCTCAACCTTCACCTTGACAGCAGGCTGGTTATGGGATATCTCTCCCATCTGTTCCGGCTGCCGGTAAGCTTCTTCACCAAGAGGGGAGCCGGAGAACTCAACTCCAGAATCGGGGACATATCCAAGATACGGAGTTTCCTCACGGAAGGTATCTCCGGAATAGCGACAAATCTGCTCATTCTGATTGTATCCTTCCTGCTGATGTTCACCTACCACTGGCGGCTCGCATTGATGATGATGCTGTTCATTCCTGTATATCTGATACTTTATGCGGCCGCCAACAAGGTGAACAAGAAGAAGAACCGCGAAATCATAGAGAGTTCCGCCGCTTTCGAGGAAAGGACGGTCGAAAGCATTGCCGGAGTGAAGGTCATCAAATACTTCGGAGGGGAGGAGACCTACTTCCGGGCAATCCGCAGGCAATATATGGAACTTATCGGGAAACTCTACAGCGGAGGCAAGTATGTCGGATCATTCTCAAGCTGGGCCGACGCGGTCTCCAAACTGATGACCGTCACTCTGCTGACCGCCGGTTCCACTTTCATCTTTGCCGGGGAACTCACCGTGGGCGAGCTGGTCTCCTTCTATTCACTGTCCGTCTATTTCTCCATACCTCTCAGCCAGCTGGCAGGCATAAGCGAGGCGATGACGGAAGCCAATATCTCAGCGGAGAGGATTGGAGAAATAGAAGACCTTGACAGCGAAGGTATTGATACCCTGAGCTTCACGCCTGACAAGGGGGAGGACATTGTCTTTGACAAGATTGATTTCTCATACCCGGGCTGTCCAGCCCTGCTGGAAAATTTCTCCTTGAGAATACCCGCCGGGCGGATAACAGCGTTACAGGGAGAGAGCGGTTGCGGAAAGAGTTCGATAGCGGGGCTTCTGATGAGGGATTTCCCCCTGCGCAAAGGGAGAATCTTCATAGGCGATATGCCGATTGACCTGATAGATATTGGTATCTGGAGAAAATTCGTTTCCATAGTTCCTCAGGATGCCCCACTTATGAACGGGACCATTCTGGAAAACATAACCTGCCTGGACAGCGAACCTGACCTGCGGAGAGTCTCGCAGATTCTGGACGATCTCGGCCTGACCGGATTCATACGTGAACTGCCACTGGGGCCACTCACGAAAGTCGGAGAGAGAGGCTCGGTTCTTTCTGGCGGACAGAAGCAACGCATCGCTCTGGCAAGAGTGCTGTACCTCGACCCGCAGGTGATAATCCTGGACGAGGCCACCTCCTCTCTCGACGAGATCTCCCAAAAGTTCATTCTCGATAAAATCAAGGATTTGAGAGACAACGGGAAGACCATACTGATGATAACCCACCGGAGTGACAATGTCCGGATAGCGGATTACAGGATTGATATGAATGCGCATTCATAACGGCGAATTCCCTCCGCCGCTACGTGAGGGGAACGGAAAACAATCAAAACAATGGAAGAAACATTAATGAAAGGATTGGGGTTTGGAGAATTGGATTCTTCCGAACTCCGTATCTTGGGAGGGGCGTCATCACCCCTGTGGCAGAAAATCATTGACAAGGTCAGAAACATGATTGACTTCATCAGCGACTACATCCCCAAACTTCTACAGGGTTTCAGGGATGGATTCGAGGCCAGGCCTCTCATTCAATAGGAGGGAATTGCAATGACAAAAGAGATGATTGCAGGCTTTTCTCCTGTCGATATGCAGGAAGCGGCATTTGTAATTGGAGGATTGGACAAGAGGGCTCAAGATGCCCTTTACACTATCGGTTATGTAGTCGGAGTGATTGTCCGTCTGTTTGCGAAAATCATTGCGTGGTTCTAAACTGCCTTGAGAGATGAAACTACGGCTTTTCTTCATTATGGCCGGCTTGCTTGCAGAGGTCTGCGCTTCAGCCGGAAATCCCGTCACCCTTCGGGAATGCATAGACTATGCGATGGAGCATAATCTCAGCATCAGGGAAAATAATCTCACGGTTGCCGAAAAAAAGACGGAACACACAAGAAAACTGTTGTCTCTTTTCCCGACAATCTCCCTTTACGGTAGCGGGAATCTCAACTGGGGCCGCAGTGTGGATATGCAGGAACTGGTCATAATCAAGAATAAGCTTACCGAATCCGCGAGTCTGTCATTGGGAGCGGAGTGGACGGTATTCGACGGACTTTCAGGAATATTTTCCAGAAAAGCCGCCAGATACGAAATAGATGCCGCTCAGCTTGACAATGACAGGCTTAAGAATGAAATCTCGTTGAGCATCACGGAAGCTTACCTGCAGCTGATTCTTTCCGAGGAACTCTCAAAAGTTGCATATTACAATTACCAAAAGATGCTCTCCGAAAGGGAAAGAATCTCCTTCCTGGTGGAGGAAGGACAGCAGCCCGGAAGTTCTCTGTACAACATCGAGGCCCAATGTGCCGTGGAATTGTCACGTCTCACCGGCAGCCTGTGTGACAACAAGAGAAATATTATGAAACTGTCGCAGCTCCTCAACCTTCCATACGACGGCAACTTCAAGGCAGATTATCCACAGGAAGGAGAAGATGCGCCTCCACCGCCTTCAAGCACAATGGATGAGATTATACTTTTTGCGGAGCGGATGCCGGATATTCTCTCAATGAAAAATAGTGCGGAAAGCAAACGCTGGCTCTTCTCTGCCGCAAAAGGTTCGGCGGCTCCTATTGTCACCCTCTCCGGAGGCTACTCTTCCTACTACAGCAGCACGGCCGAGGGAGTGTTCGGGCAACAGCTGAAGAACAACGTAAACCCCTCTCTGGGTCTTTCCGTCGAAATACCCCTGTTCGACGGCTATTACAGCGCGGCAGCGATAAAGAGCGGCAGGATGGAACATGAAAGAGCCCGGCTCCAGGTGGAAGAGCGTCTGCAGGATATGGTCGCGACCATCCAATCCGCTTTTCTGGAGGCGGACAACCTCTACCAGATGATGCTCTCCGCAAAGAAAAAGATGGAGGCGGCGGAAAAGCTGCTGGACGCCTCTCTGGTAAAATTCGACCTTGGCGGCATAACCGCAGTCGAATACACTGTCACCCGCACGGACTTTCTGACGGCACAGAGCGAATATATAAGAAGCAAATGGCAATATATATTCCAGCTCAAGATTATAGATTACTACAAAGGAAACCAGATTGAACTTTAGGATGCTGAAACGTATATTTGAAATCAGGATTGACAGCAGAACCCGGAAAATCGCGGCAGCGGCGGCGGGAGCGGCGGTTCTGTTTATTATATTGGCAAAGGCCTGCTCAGGAAAAGCGGTTGAAGTCCGGATAATGACTGCCCTTATGGGTCAGCTTGAGGAGACCATCCCTTCAAGCGGCAAGATACACCCCGTAAAAGAGGTCAAACTCTCCCCTGACGTTTCCGGGGAGATAGTTGATGTAAGATGCAATGAGGGAGATTTTGTCCGGACAGGTGACACTCTGATACTTATCCGTCAGGACACCTATATCTCACGCGTGGAGAGGGCCCGAGCCTCGCTATCGGCACTCAAGGCGCAGCATTACAGAAACAAGGCCGAACTTTCCAAAGCAGAACTCGACTACAGCAGGAATGCCCGCCTGTTCGAGGGAGGAGCAATATCCAAGGCTGTCTTCGAGAGTTCCAAAGCCGGATATGAAATAGCCGAGCAGAATGTTCAGGCCTCCAAATATACGATTCTCAGCGGGGAGGCAGAATTGAAGGAGGCTTTGGAAAGCCTTGCAAAAACCACCATCTGCGCCCCTACGGACGGCATCGTGTCCAGACTGACCGTTGAGCCGGGGGAGAGAGTCGTCGGCACAAGCCAGATGGCCGGCACGGAGATGCTCAGGATTGCAGATCCCGACAGGATGGAACTTGTAGTGGATGTGGGTGAAAATGACGTTGTCAGAATCTGCGAGGGAGACAGCGTCTCCATTGAAATTGATGCCCATCCGGGGCACATATTCACCGGAAAAGTAACCCAGATTGCAAATTCCGCAAAAAATCTGGACGTTTCTTTCGAAAAGCTCACTAACTTTGAAGTCCGGATGGAGATTGCCCCCGATGGAGCAAAACTTCTTCCGGGGATGTCGGCCTCGGCATCGATAGTCACGCAGTTGAAACAGAACTGCCTGGCCATCCCTCTGGGGAGTGTCTTTACGGAGGAGAGGCAGGAGTTTGTATGGGTGCTGCGCGATGGCAGATATGTTGAGAAAAGAGCCATATCGACCGGTATCCAGAACCTTAAGGAAATTGAAGTCACTGCCGGGCTGGAAGAAGGCGAGGAGATTGTAATCGCCCCACTTTCAGCGATAAACAAGGGGCTGACCGACGGAACAAAAATTAAAGTGAATTGAAATGGCTGCTATACTTCTTATTGAAACCAGCACAGACTGCTGCAGTGCGGCAATCTGCAAGGAGAACACCGTCATTGCGAAAATGAAGGATACGGCGCCCAAGGTACATGCTTCAAGGCTTGTACCGATGATCTACGACATTCTCGAAGCCGCATCGATGACGATGAAACAGATTGATGCCGTGGCCGTCAGCGGGGGTCCCGGATCCTACACCGGCCTGAGAGTGGGGGTCTCCACTGCAAAGGGGCTATGCTTCGGTGCCGGAACGCCTCTTATCTCGATAGACACCTTGGACATTCTTGCGGCAGAAGGGAGAGAGAGTGGGGAGAGGCCCGACTTCATTGTCCCTTTCATAGATGCCAGAAGGATGGAGGTCTATAGTGCCGTCTATTCCGGCGGGGGCATCCGCGACTCCGAAGTTGAACCTGTCATTCTCGACGGAAATTCTTTCCGGGGTTTGCTGGAGCAGGGAAAGGTACTCTTCATCGGAACCGGTGTTGACAAGTTTGCTGAAATCTGCACTCATCCGAACGCTGTTTTCAAGGAATGTTTCCCCACAGCCCCTTATATGGCAGAACTTGCGCTGCAGGCATACGGACAAAAAAAGTTCGAAGACATTGCGTACTTCGAACCTTTCTATCTCAAGGAATTCCAGCCGGGAATCAGCAAGAGGTCCCCTCTGCTATAAATTCCTGACAATCACCTTTTCCAGTTTCTCTGTATCGAAGAGATCCTTGTCGATGATATCTCCGGCCCTGTTGATGACAAACATTGACGGAACCTTGGGAATGTTGTATGTCTTGACAGAAGGGGACTCGATGCCCAGACCGTCGTTCACACTTATCCAAGGGAGATTCTGGCTCCTGATTGTCGCAGCCCAAGAGGGTTTGTCGATGTCAAGGGAAACCTGATAGATTTCAAACCCCTTTTCGCGGTATTTCCCATAAAGGGTTTCCAGTTCCTTGTTGAACATCTTGTGCTCGTCCTGAGCCGTGCTCCAGAATGAAAGGACAATCACCTTTCCATTCAACTCCGACAGAGGCCTTATCTTGCCGTCTATGTCCGGAAGCGCAATATCGGGAAAACTGACTGACTGGAGCTCCGCCAGTCTGTTGTTGATATCCGTCACAGAAGCCCGCCTTGAAATCTCGTCGTTCAGGGAGGCGATATATTCGCTTTTGGGATAGACAACGGAAAGCGAGTCACAAACTCTCTTGAAAAGGACCACGTCCGAGGGTTCATCGAACACGGCGAGATTGTCGTTGAATTTCTGGAAAAGAGCAACTGCGGAGGTAATGGAGAACGGATGGTTCATAATGAACCTTGTAGCCTCCCTTCGGTACTCCACATATGTTCTGCTGAGTTTTTTGTTTATTTCCTTCAGAACGGACTCTTCCGATTTGTCTCTGGCATTGACTCCCTCTTTTGCAAGGGTGGAAATCGTACCGGATGCCTTCCCGAACATATTATTCAGTTCCAGAAAAAGAGATGACTCCTCAGACCCCTCGACACTGTAGCCGCCAAGAGTGGAGGCCTTCAGAGAGACTTTGTCCCCATCTTTCAGAATCAGGGCGGCAATCTGCCTGTCACCGGAGAAGATATAATAGAAATAGGGCTCGTTGCCCGTCAGCGCCACTTTATACTTGAAGGCGCCGGAAGCATCCGTTTTGATGGTATCGACAATTGCAAACTTGTTGTAATTCAGTTTGCGCAAGACGACACAGCTGTCCGCAGCACCGTCTATCACCGCTGAAATCACCGCCTGAGGCCCGTTGCTGCAGGAAGAGACAATAACCGCCGCAAGGGCGAATATCACTAGTTTTTTCATATATATTCTATAATTCGTTTGAAATCGATGCAGCAATCTCGGCGAACCGCTCGCCTGTAAGGTGAAGTTTTTCCTTGCGGAAGTCCATATCTCCCTCCGTCTGAAGAGGTACCAGGTGGATATGGGTATGGGGCACTTCCATCCCCAGAACGGCAACTCCCACCCTTTTGCAGGGGATGGCAGCCTTGATTGCACGGGCCACTTTGGCGGCAAACTCCCATAACCCGCGATATGTCTGTGGATCCAGATTGAAGATATAATCGTCCTCCGTCTTTTTCGGAATCACGAGCGTATGCCCTTCGGCAAGAGGATTGATGTCCAGAAAAGCATAGAAATCCTCACTCTCGGCCACTTTGTAGGAAGGAATTTCTCCCTTTGCGATTTCAGTGAAAATGGTTGCCATATCGTAGAATCTTCTTAAATTGAAATATTCAGTATCTCGAACTTGATGAGACCGGAAGGAACCTGCACCTCCACTATATCCCCCTTGCGATGGCCCATAAGAGCGCGTCCGATGGGTGTCGTTGCGGCAAGTTTGCCCTCCTTGAAGTTCGCCTCGCTTTCACCGACAAGAGTGTACTCCACGACGGAGTTGTTGGCGAGGTTCTTCATCTTCACCTTGTTGAGCATCTGTATCTGCTCGGTGTTGATTCTGGACTCGTCAACGACTTTTGCATTGGCTATCACATCCTGCAACTTGCTGATTTTCAATTCCAGCAAGCCCTGCGCCTCCCTTGCTGCATCATATTCGGCATTTTCCGACAGGTCACCTTTGTCGCGTGCCTCGGCGATAGCCTTTGAAATAACGGGTCTTTCGGCAAGCAGCTTCGCAAGGTCATCGCGAAGTTTGTCCAGACCTTCCTGAGTCATATAGTGTACGTCAGCCATACATAGATAAAAATTAAAAAGAATCCCCAACTGAAGGGACCCTTTCGATTCACAATTCCGTTTTACGTTACAAATATACATTTTTTGGCAAACGCAAAAAAATAAATGATGACGATTGAAGAAAAATCTACCCGAATTTTACATATATTTGCGGATATGAAAAATCACGAGAGAAAAGTCGGGACAGTCTCCCGAGGCATCCGCTGCCCGATAATAAGGCAGGGTGACAATCTGGCGTCGATAGTGACCGAAAGTGTGCTGGAAGCGGCCGCTGAAGAGGGTTTTGAACTGAGAGACAGAGACATTGTCAGCATCACCGAATCGGTGGTGGCAAGGGCGCAGGGCAATTACGCCCCCGTCTCCGCCATTTCATCCGACGTCCGGCAGCAGACCGGAGGAGGCACGGTCGGTGTGCTCTTCCCCATCCTGAGCCGCAACCGCTTCGCGATCTGCCTGCGCGGCATCGCAAAGGGGTGCAGCAAGGTTGTCCTGATGCTCTCCTACCCGTCCGACGAGGTGGGCAATTCCCTGGTTAGCATCGATGCCCTTGACAAAGCCGGCATCAATCCCTACTCGGACGTCCTTTCTCTCGAAAGATACCGCGAACTCTTCGGTGTGAACAAGCACGAATTCACCGGAGTCGATTACGTTGAATACTATTCCGAACTTGTCCGAGGATGCGGCGCCGAGGTGGAAGTGGTCTTCGCCAACAAGCCCGAGACGATTCTGAAATACACCGACACCGTCATCACCTGCGACATACACACCCGTGCCCGGACGAAGAGGCTTCTGAAAGAGGCGGGGGCGAGGGTTGTGCTCGGCCTTGACGATATCCTCTGCAAGAGCGTGGACGGAAGCGGATTCAACGAGAAATACGGCCTGCTGGGTTCCAACAAGGCCACCGAAGATACGGTCAAACTTTTCCCCCGCGAATGCCAGGGTCTTGTGCTGGACATTCAGAAAGCCCTTCTGGATCGTACCGGGAAACATATCGAGGTGATGGTCTATGGAGACGGTGCTTTCAAGGACCCCAAGGGCAAAATATGGGAGCTGGCAGACCCCGTGGTCTCCCCGGCATTCACCGACGGCCTGAGAGGAACTCCCAATGAGCTCAAGCTCAAATATCTGGCCGACAACGATTTCGCCAACCTCAGCGGAGCGCAGCTCAGAGATGCCATCTCCAAGAGCATAAAGGCGAAGGACGGTGACCTCAAGGGGCAGATGGCCTCCGAAGGAACGACTCCCCGTCAGTTGACGGACCTTATCGGTTCACTTTGCGACCTGACGAGCGGCTCCGGTGACAAGGGAACCCCCATAGTCCTTGTACAGGGCTACTTCGACAACTACACTTCAGAATAGATTTCCCGCAACCGGGTCAGTGGCTGGCGATGACATCTTCCGCCCAGGATGCAAAATCAGCCCAGCGATAGTACGGCCCTTCCTTGGGCTGCAACTGCGGCAGCGTCACCTCAGACTCGTTCATCAGCAGTTTGAAGAGAATCTCCCCCTCCCCTTTCTTTGGTCTGTAGAGGACAAACTGGAGGTTCGCCGCCTTCGGGCAGTTGAAGTTCTGGAAATAATATTTCACGTCCGCCGCATTCTCAGGCTGGAAACCGCTGCCATTGATGTTCAGAAGCGGAATCAGAGCATTGAGCACAGTATCGTGACCGAAACGGAAATCCGCCCCTGTACCGCCTCCGGAGATTGCCCGGTCCGCACATTCGATTATATCTTTCAGCAGAGGTATCATCTGGAACCGGTCGCTGCTGTGTGACAGATAGAGCCGGTAGTTCTCGGCCTCCCAGAAATCCACAAGTTCCGCTTCCGTGAAGAGATTCCCGAACAGGTCGCCATTGAAGTAATTGTGATATCCGGACCAAAGCATAAACAATTCGTGGAAGAACTTGTTCCTGCCACCGATTTCTTCAAGAAACGCGCGGCTGCTGAAGAGTCTGTCAAGGATGTCATCCTGATGACGTGAGGCGACCGTAGTGGTGTTGTCCGGCGCGGGTGTCTTGAAATCACTTCTGTATTTCTGCAGAAGTTCATCCGGAGCCTCTGTGGGATTCATCACTGTCATATTGGTATGCAGGGAGTTCATACTTATGTCCACCTTCGGTGCGCTCTTCTGGAGGCTGGTGCAGAAAGAAGCCATACTCGCTATGGCTCTGGGAGATGTGGAGGAACGAGCCAGAAACTCTCCCCCGGACGAGTTGAACACCTCGGGGAAATGGGCCACCATCGCAGCGGCGATTGCAGCATGCTGCCTGTACCCCAGTTCCGTAAGGTCTCCGGTATTGATGAGAGGCTCCCGGTAGAAAGCCATATATCCGTCGTGGAAGGCTTTCCCCTCTTCAGTAAGGGATCCGCTCTTCGCGGCAGTCTCCAGAACTCTCTTTATGGTCGTGTAAGTGCCGTCATTCCAGGCATATCTGGAGCCGTGTCTGCCGTAATGGCTGATATAAAACGGCACGTACCCCTTGGGAGCCGGGGTCAGGGGCGCTGCATCGAAGCGGTACGGACCTTCACAGCCGGCCGCCTTATCCATATCCGCGGCAACGATATCTCTGACGTTATAAATCTGGGCGGACGCCGCCATCGACGCCAGCACGGTCAATGTCAAGATCAAAACTCTTTTTATCATATCTTTTCAGTTTGCTCTCACAAAGAAACGAAAAAAAGCGGAAAGTATCAGACATCTTCGCTGTGGGATTGACATTACCGGATTATTTATATATATTTGTTGAAAATACGTATATATGAAGAGAAAGTTGATTGATATCACCGATGCTACGTTCGAAACACTGAACGCCGAAGCTGTCAGCGCCGGGACAAATCTCAAGAACTATATCGAAGATATGCTCGACCACAAGGCCAGATATCTGGAGGAAAGCGGAGCCTGCAATTACCGGTTTTCCAGTCCGGAAGAGCCGTCCGACAAAGAATTGTCGGTCATTATGGCAAAGGCCGCCGAAACCGTGGCAGCCAAAAAGTCCGCGACAATGTCCGCTTTTTTCTCGAAGTTGGAAGATGCCGTCAAATCAATCAATTAAGTATGGAAGAGAACCCCAAACTGATTATTATAGCAGGGCCGAACGGCTCTGGGAAGACCACCATCACCGAACAACTCCTTGCCCACGAATGGGGAGATGACTGTGTCTATATCAATCCCGACAACATCGCCAAGGAAAAGTTCGGAGACTGGAATTCAGAAGAGGCAGTCCTGAAAGCCGCCAGATTTGCCACAGAGCAGAGGTACTCTCTTCTTGAAAGCCGCCGCAACATCGTGTTCGAGACAGTCCTCTCTTCCGAAGAGAAAATCGACTATATAAGGTGGGCGAAGGAGGCGGGATACTTCATTCGCGTATTCTTCGTATGCACCGAATCCCCTTCCATCAATGCCGCCAGAATCGCAGACCGTTATATGTCCGGAGGCCATACCGTGCCGATTGAAAAAATCGTCGGCCGATACGGCAAATCAATCACAAACTGCTGCCGGCTGATTGATCTGGTTGACAGAATGTATATTTACGACAACTCCCGCGAGAATCAGACTGCAGAACTCCTGTTCCGGATTGCAGACGGCAGAATCGCCCGCCGCTACACCCAATCCCTGCCGAGATGGGCGGAGATAGTGGGGAAAAAGGCTGGAAACATCTAAGAATTTGTCGAAAAGAGGGAATAGTCTCGACATTTTTATTAACTTTACAAGATTAGGGAGAACCTTTCCCTCCCTAAAAGGAAAATGATTATTCGAAGTAAAGCTCCATTAAGGTTAGGTCTGGCAGGTGGAGGGACAGATGTCTCTCCATATAGCGATTTATACGGTGGGATGGTACTGAATGCCACTATCAACCTGTATGCACATTGCTCTCTGGAAGAAAAGTACGACGGACAGATAAAAATTAATTCATTCGACAGCAACTGTTTTGAATGTCACCCATCAAGAGAGCATCTTGATATTGATGGCAATGCAATCCTTATAAAAGGGGTGTACAACAGGCTCCAGGAAGATTTTCATATTGGCTCCAGATCATTCAGTATCACGACGTATAGTGATGCTCCTGCAGGATCCGGCTTGGGAACTTCATCTACAATGGTGGTCTGTATCCTGAAAGCTTTTGCAGAATGGCTGTTTCTCCCGTTGGGCGATTATGAGATGGCCCGTCTGGCATATAAGATTGAAAGGGAAGATCTTGGATTATCAGGAGGCAAACAGGATCAGTATGCCGCGACATTCGGAGGCTTCAACTTTATGGAATTCTATAAAGACAATCAGGTGATTGTAAATCCACTGAAAATAAAAAGATGGATTTGTGACGAACTGGAAGCTTCCATTGTCTTGTATTTCACAGGAGCTTCAAGAAGCAGCGCAACGATTATTGATGAGCAGAAGGAAAACACATCCAGGGGCAACTCCACAGCAATTGAAGCTATGCATAGAATAAAAGCAAGCGCCAGCGACATGAAGGTTTCAATACTAAAAGGAGATATCGAAGGAATAGCGGCTATTTTGCAGCAAGCGTGGGAAGACAAGAAAAAGATGGCCAAATCGATATCAAACCCTATGATTCAGAAAGCTATGGATACGGCTATGCAGGCCGGAGCGATTGCTGGAAAAGTTTCCGGAGCCGGAGGTGGCGGGTTCATTATCTTTATCGTCAATCCTATTAAAAAAATCAACGTCATTTCATCCCTTAAAGAATTGGGAGGCACGGTAGTTCCGTTTCAATTCAGCGAGGGAGGCGCTCACGGATGGAAAATCTACAAATAAACATCACTATGAATCCTATTGATATCGTAAAGAGGCAAGTGGAAGACAGTGCACGAGTCAAGGAATCTCTGTTGTCTGATGAGCACACGCTCCTAAAAATCGCACAATCAGCCGAAAAATGCATCGAGGCATACAGGGCAGGCAACAAGGTTATGTTCGCCGGAAATGGCGGCAGTGCCGCCGACGCCCAGCATTTTGCAGGAGAACTTGTCAGCAAGTTCTACTTCAATCGCCCAGGACTTCCCGCCATTGCTTTGACCACAGATACCAGCATACTGACAGCTATTGGAAACGACTATGGATTCAACAAATTATTCTCCCGACAAGTTGAAGCTCAAGGCGTAAAAGGAGATATTTTTGTCGGCATATCAACTTCCGGCAATTCCGCCAATATTGTAGATGCTATGAAAACTTGCCGTGAAATGGGAATAACGACTGTCGGTCTTACAGGCGCCCAATCTTGCAAAATGGATGAATTCTGCGACATCGTCATAAAAGTACCAAGTTGCGAAACACCCCGCATTCAGGAGTGTCAGACTCTTATCGGGCATATCCTATGCTGCATTGTTGAGGATCGGATCTTTCCACAGTTCAAGTTCAGGGATTGATTATGGAAGCTATCATTCTTGCAGGAGGACTTGGCACCAGACTACGTAGTGTGGTCTCGAATATACCTAAATGTATGGCTCCTATCGGGAGACGTCCATTTTTGTCCATTCTGCTGGACCAGCTTTCAGAATCCCACATAATAACCAAAGTTATCCTATCCGTAGGATATTTACGCGAGGTTGTTATCGATTGGATTGAAGCCAATTCATCAAAATACCCTTTCAAAATTGACCTTGCCATCGAGGACACCCCACTGGGGACAGGAGGCGGAATTCGTCTGGCACTGGAGATGTGCCACGAAGACAACGTCCTTGTCCTTAATGGCGACACCTATTTCGGCATAAATACTGAAGATCTTTTAAAAGTTAACGATGCATCAATTGTTGTTGCTTTGAAAAGAATGTCAAATTTTGACAGGTATGGGAAAGTGGAATGTAATAGCAAAGGCATCATAACCGGGTTTTGTGAAAAAAAACATTGCAGCGAAGGCTTGATTAACGGGGGCGTTTACCTGATCAATCGGCTAAAACTTGACTTGACTTCATACCCTTCCGTATTTTCATTTGAAAAGGACATTCTTCAGCCAATGGCTGGTAACGGAAGCCTTCACGGGGTAATACAAGAGGGCTATTTTATTGATATCGGCATCCCCGACGATTATGCAACTGCCCAGTTGAAGTGGGGAGATTGGGACACCCTTCTTCTTGACAGGGATGGAGTAATCAATACTTTAAGACCTGGAGATTATGTAAAGTGTTGGGAAGATTTTGAATTCAGGCCCTGTTTTTTGTCAAACTGCAGCGAATGGGCAAAAAAGTACCGGCATATTTTTATTGTAACCAATCAAAGAGGCGTTGGAAAAGGACTGATGAGTCATAAGGATTTAGAGGATATTCACGAGAAAATGAAATATCGGATAACTCAATCCGGAGGAAGGATAGATGGCATATACACCTGCCTTGCTTTAGATGATTCCGATGCAAGGAGGAAGCCCAATATCGGAATGTGGCTGGAGATATTGAATGACTACCCTGATGTCAATCCTGAGAGAACTGTTTTTTTAGGGGACAGTGATTCCGATATGGCTTTTGCCGATAATGCAGGAATACACGGAATAAAAATCAATTGGTGATGAAAATTACATTATTAGGAACTGCATATCCATTTCGAGGTGGGTTGTCCGCATTCAACGAGAGGATTGCGTGCGAATTTCAGAGAGAAGGTCACGATATTGACATAGTCACTTTCACAATGCAATATCCGTCCATCCTGTTCCCCGGAAAGACACAATATAGCAGCGAACCAGCCCCAAATAGCCTAAGAATCAGAAGGATGATGAGCTCCATCAATCCTTTCAGCTGGATCAAAACAGGAAACAAGCTCCGGAGGGAGTGCCCCGACTTGCTGGTAATAAAATTCTGGATACCCTTCATGGCCCCCTGCCTTGGCACAATTGCCAGAATTGTCAGAAAAAACGGGAAAACCCGTGTTGTCACAATTCTTGACAATCTGATCCCTCACGAAAAGCGGCCAGGCGACAGACTGCTCATCAGATACTTCTGCGCAAGCATAGATTGTTACATAGCCATGTCTGAATCAGTCCTCGCAGATATTGATAAATTTGACAATGTCAAGCCAAGAATATTCAGCCCGCATCCTCTGTACGATAATTTCGGAGAAACCGTAGGAAGAGAGGATGCCTGCAGACATCTCGGCCTCAACCCGAAAGACAGAATACTGCTGAGTTTCGGACTGATTCGCGACTACAAGGGGCTGGACTGGCTTCTTGAGGCGTTCGCCGCACTCAAAGAGAGGTCGGGAGTGAAACTGGTTGTCGCCGGAGAATTCTATTCTGACGGCGAGAAGTACCACCGGCTTGCAAAAAGCCTGAGAATTGATGAAGAGGTCATCTGGCGGACGGAATTCGTGCCCGACAGCGAAGTGAAATACTATTTCTGCGCAGCGGACCTGATTGTACAGCCTTACAAAACCGCCACCCAGAGCGGAGTTACACAAATAGCCTATCATTTTGAAAAGCCGATGCTCGTCACCCGCGTCGGCGGCCTCCCTGAGATTGTCCCCGACGGGAAGGTCGGCTATGCCGTGGAGCCCTCCCCTGCCGCAATCACTGCCGCTCTGGAAAAATTCTTGAAAGACTCCCCGGACTTCTCCGAAAGCATCAGGGACGAGAAGCGGAAATACTCGTGGGAGAAGATGGCGGAAGCAGTGAAGGTTTTGATGTAAAATTCCACAAAACTTATAATATTTTAGGAACGGATTCCATAAATTATCATTATTTTTGTGGAAAATAAAGTTAGAAATGATTCACAGAACCATTGAGACCAATATCAGAAAAGTTTTAGCCAGAAATAAGGCCGTTCTTCTTATGGGGCCAAGACAAGTTGGAAAATCCACATTGGTTCGCGAGATGTTCGGCACTGATGCAGTCGTCAAATGGTTCAATGGAGATGACCCTTCTGACAGAACCGCCCTGACAGACGTCTCCCTATCCAGATTGAAATTGATTCTTGGAGACAGTCCGTTGATAATAATTGACGAGGCCCAGAAGATTCCGATGATAGGCGACACGATAAAACTGATAACCGATCAGATGCCCGGTGTAAAAATAATTGCGACAGGCAGTTCTTCTTTCGAACTGGCAACGAATGTAGGAGACAGCCTTACCGGAAGGAAAAGGGAAATGCGACTTTTCCCTCTCTCGTTTTCCGAAATGGCCGATTATCACGGGCTTCCGGAAGAGGAAAGAAATATTTCTCAGAGATTGCTGTTCGGTTATTACCCCGAGGTTGTCACTAATCCCGGCGAAGAAAAAGAAATTTTGAAAGAGTTGACAGACAGCTATCTTTATAAGGATATCCTATCGCTTGAGAAGATTTCCAAAGGCGAGAAGATGGTCCGATTGCTTCAAGCCATAGCTCTTCAAATCGGCTCACAGGTATCATACAACGAATTGTCGCAAATTGTCGGCATAGACACAAAGACTATCGAAAAATATGTGGATATCCTCGAGAAATGCTACATCATTTTCAGAGTCCCATCATTTGCCAAAAACCTGCGTAACGAACTTAAATTCAGCAGAAAGATATATTTTTACGACCTTGGCATAAGAAATGCCGTCCTTGGCAACTTCACCCCTGTGAAACTGCGTACGCGCGAGGAAGCAGGACATATGTGGGAAAATCTTGTGATCTCCGAAAGACTGAAATATAATGCCTATACAGGCAATGATGCCAGAATGTACTTCTGGCGCACCCAGCAAAGCAAAGAGATTGATTTCATAGAAGTTAAGGACGGCAGATTGGCTGCTTTCGAATGCAAATACGGCAATCGCGACGTGAAGATTCCAAAGGACTTTACCGCAGCATACCCGGGAACGCCGTTCAATGTAGTAACGCCAAAGAATTTAGGGGAATTATTAATTGATATATATCATAATATTTGATATTTCAGTTATTTTATAGTATTTTTGCCCTATATATTAGATATATCAGTTGTTTTTAAAGAGGCTGCCTATGACAAATTTCGACACTATCGCTATGCTGGGTCAGAGATTCAAATCCTACAGGAAAGCCCTCCATATGTCACAGCAGCAGTTGCATAAAAAGACAGGTGTGTCTTTGTTTACTATAAGCAACTTCGAGAATGGCAAGGGTCAGGGGCTTTCCCTATCCCATCTGCTTTCTCTTCTGAATGCGCTGGAACTTGGAAACGCCTTTATGGAGTTGATTCCTGACATCCCGTCGATAGATCCGGAAAAATTGTGGAACAAAAAAAGATAGCCTATGGAAAATACCGAAAAGATTACCTTATGGGACCATACTGTGGGATATCTCACCTGGGACAACTCGGACCGGCGGAAAGAAACCTCCGTATTCAAATTTGATAATTCCTTCCTTGACAAAGGGTTGGACATATCCCCCCTTCAGATGTCAATCCACTCCCCTGCGAGAAAAGCCGGCATACCACTCAGAGGCGGCAATCCCAAGGATATTTTCAAGGGGCTTCCTCCTGTATTTGCCGACTCTCTGCCGGACCATTGGGGTAACAGTATTTTCAGGGCTTGGGCAAAGGAACATAACATCTCGATGAAAAGGATATCCCCCGTGGATCTTCTGGCTTTTGTGGGCAGGAGAGCGATGGGAGCTCTGGAATATCATCCATCGTCAGTTGGATATGAGGATGAAGCCTGCGAAGTAAATGTTCAGGAACTGTATCTGTTTGCCAAAAGTGTTCTGGACGAAAAAACGAAGCTGACGTTCTCTTCTGACAGGGAACTGCTTTGGCAGGATCTTGTCAAACTTGGTACTTCCCCCGGAGGAAAACGGCCCAAGGCATTGATAGCCATTAACAGGACAACAGGAAAAATCAAGTCCGGACAGGCCCTTCTCTCTTCCGAATATGATTATTACATACTCAAGTATGATAATGAATCTGATGCCTTTCCATACGCCAGGATGGAGTACGTATATTGGCGATTATGCAAAGATGCCGGAATCGAGATAAACGACTCCGAACTGAGGCGATTTGAGACGACAAGCCATTTTATTACAAAGAGATTCGACAGAGGGCCGGAAGGAAAATTGCACATGCAGTCGCTACTCGCTATGGCCAGCGATGTCGCTTCATACGAAGATGCCTTTGATACTATGAGGAGGCTTGACCTTGAATACTCCGATTTCGAGCAGATGTACAGGAGAATGGTATTCAATGTCCTGGCCGGCAATATCGATGATCACGCCAGAAACTTCTCCTTTGTTATGGACAAATCCGGGAAGTGGTCTCTTGCTCCAGCATACGATATGGTTTACAGTATCGACCCTTCGGTTCTTGAAGTCCAGAAAGGGCAGTTCCTCAGCATCTGCGGAAAGAAATCGGGGATAACAAGGACCGATTTGATATATATAGCCCGACAGTATGACATAAACAGGCCGGGGGAAATCATTGAGAGGACACGGGATGTCCTGTCCAAATTACACGGATATATGGCAGAGGAAAATATCAGTGAGTCCGTATGGAAAATGGTTTCGGATGAATTGAAGTCAAAAGCGTTGTCTTGATAAATGGACTCCGGTGAAAATTTTACCTAAAATTAGGTAATTTGAGTTTAAATAACTTACCTGAAATGCAAAATGAGATTCTGTTAAACATTTTGTATAATACAAAACAGATAGCGGGACAAAATGATTATAAAAGCGGCCGGAATCATAATATATTAGGATTTAGTTTGTTTTTTTGAGGTAAACAGTCTATCTTTGGAACAAAATTCATAATATAATATGATTTTATGGACAACATAGGATCAATAATAAAAGAAAGAAGGAAAGAGTTCGGCATTACACAAAACGACCTTGCAAAGTTGGCCGAGATAAATATCAATACTCTCACACAAATTGAAAGAGGAGAAGGGAATCCTACTGTCCGGACACTTGAGAAGGTGTTAAGAATCATCGGAATGGAACTGACTGCAAAAATCACTGAATCATGAGACAAGGGAAAGTTTTTCTAAATCAAATATTTGCCGGAACATTGACGGAAACGCCCGGGGAAGGATATTCATTTGTTTATGATGATGTTTTTTTTGCCGACAAAACACTTCCGGCTATCAGTTTGACACTTCCAAAGAGCCAGAAAGAATATTATTCGAAAACTCTATTTTCATTTTTCGCCAATATGCTCTCGGAAGGATACAACAGACAACTCCAGGCAAAACTTCATCATGTTGACATTGAAGATGATTTTGGAATTCTACTCGCGACAGCACATTGCGATACACCGGGAGCCGTAACCATCAAGAAAGACCCAAATGAACAGGATGGCAAGAAAAAATTTGCTTGAAAGAGAAAAAGTCTCCCCTATATTGCCTTACGAAACTCTTTCGTCAAAAACGACACAGACAAGCGGTCGCGGACATCTTTCTCTTTCAGGAGCACAAATCAAATACTCCGCAGTCATAGAGAACGGTGTATTCCGATTGACTGAACCGAATGAACGAGGCACATATATTCTCAAACCGATATTAAGTGATTGGGAAAACAGAGAGTTCAGCCCAGCCAACGAGAATCTGACAATGCAGATCGCTTCCCAAGTTTATGGGATTCAAACAGCGGAGAATGCCGTATGTTTTACACAGAACGAAGAGCCGGTATATGTTACAAAAAGATATGACGTCAAACCGGATGGAACCAAAATCCAACAGGAAGACTTTGCCTCCCTCGCAGGAATTACAAAAGAGAAATACGGAGATGATTATAAATACAACGCTTTGGATTATTCAGACATCGCAAACATAATCAAGAAATTCATACCGGCCTGGCGAATTGAACTGATCAAATACTTCGACTTGATTTTGTTCAATTTTGTGTTCGCAAATGGAGATGCGCATATCAAAAATTTTTCGGTACTACAAACACCGCAAGGAGACTACAAACTTTCCCCTGCATACGATTTAATCAATTCATCCCTCCATATTTATTCTGACAGTATATTTGCCCTGCAGAAAGGATTATTTCCCGGATGGAATAGAGAAATGGGGGCGGACGGAAGAGATTTTGAGAAATTCGGGGAATTAATCGGTTTGAATGTTAATACAATATCCGGAGAACTGGACAAATTCTGTGATATTTACGATAAAACGGAAGAATTAATAGAACAATCTCTTCTTAATGAAAAACTAAAAAACGAGTATAGGACGATATACCATACAAGAATTAAATCATTCTTGAGAGTCAGGTGAGCTGATATGCAGCACCGGGGCGAAATGGCAAAAAATTCGTACAGACGCGAATGATTCGCGTCTGTACGAAACGGGCAAAAGAATAACAAAATAAAAAGGATGTCACAGGCAGCAGCATACGATGATTAAATGAAGAATCTGGGGACAAGCAATCTTAAAAGCAAAACTATTCGAGGTGTCGAGTGGAGTTTTGCAGACAACATCATCAACCAGGGGATAACCTTCCTCGTGGGGCTTGTCCTCGCCAGACTGTTGTCCCCGGATGAATACGGACTAATTGGAATCATAACCATCTTTATTGCCATTTCCGGGAGTATAGTTGACAGCGGGTTTTCCAGTGCACTTATCAGAAAGAAAGATGCAACCGATAAAGATTACGATACGGTTTTTCTTGTCAACCTCATTGCCAGTATCGTCCTAGCAATCGCCCTTTTTGCCTCAGCGCCATTAATTGCAAAATTCTTTGAAAGAGCGGAGCTGACTTCAATCACAAGAGCGATGAGTTCCGTGTTGATAATCAACGCACTGTCAATTGTTCAAAGCGCGCAACTCACCAAAAGGATTGATTTCAAGACCCAGACAAAGATTTCAATCATCTCATCCATAATCAGCGGAGTCATCGGAATAACACTTGCATTTATGGGATGCGGAGTATGGAGCCTGGTCTTCCAGCAACTTTCACGGCAATTATTCAATACTGTTCTCCTTTGGTATTACAATCGCTGGATTCCCCGCCTCAAATTCTACCTGTCCAGTTTCAAGGAACTTTTCACTTTTGGATGGAAACTGCTGGTATCAGGACTCATTGATACCACCTGGAACCAGCTGTATCAGGTTGTTATCGGCAAGTGCTACAGCCCGGCCACTTTGGGCCAATACTCCAGAGCACAGCAGTTCAGCAATCTCTTTTCAGCCAATCTGACCCATATAGTCCAAAGAGTAAGTTATCCATCACTCAGTTCAATACAGGAAGAACGGGAAAGGCTGAAAAATGCGTACCGTACAGTCATAACCGTAACAATGCTGGTATCATTCTGCTGTATGTTCGGATTGGCCGCTGTCGCAAAACCTATGATAAGGGTGCTGATTGGAAGCAAATGGTATCCGGCTGTGCCTTTCCTTCAGATACTCTGTCTGCAAATGGTATTATATCCCTTGCATGCAATCAACCTGAATATGCTTCAAATACAAGGACGTTCCGACCTATTCCTCAAACTCGAAATATTAAAGAAAATCATTGGTGTAGGCCCCTTGCTATTAGGTATTTTCATCAATATCTATTGGATGCTATGGGCCAGTGTCGCCACTGGAATTATTGCATTCTTCCTCAATTCACACTACTCGGGAAAGATGATTGGCTACTCTTCGTTTGAACAATTGAGAGACATAGCCCCGTCATTTTTCATAGCATCATTTATGGCAGTTATTGTATTTGCAATGTCACATATCAAACTGTCGGCCTTTGCCCTTCTGCCCATTTTGATATTGACCGGTATTCTGATTGTATTTATTTTCTGCGAATTATTCAAAAGAAAAGAATATCTTGAAATCAAGAATATATTATTCCTAACTTTGGGAAAATCGAAAGAATGGATAAAAGACAAAATATAACAGTCACTTCTCCTCTTCTGCCGGATTTGAAAGAATTCGAAGAGAAGCTTAGCGAAATATGGAGTGCCAAGTGGATTACCAACAACGGCGCCTTCCATCAGGAATTGGAGCGGAAGTTGGCCGCATATCTCAAAGTACCATATATCAGTTTGTTTACCAACGGTACTTTACCCCTAATCACAGCATTTCAGGCGCTGAGCATCACCCGGGGAGAAGTGATTACCACTCCTTACAGTTTTGTTGCCACCACCCACGCCATCTGGTGGAACGGGCTGATTCCGGTTTTCGCCGACGTCGATCCGAAGACCGGGAACATTGATCCGGACAAGATTGAAGAAGCCATAACGCCTAATACCGTGGCGATTATGCCCGTTCACGTTTATGGCAACCCTTGCGACACAAAAAGGATCGGAGAGATTGCAAAAGCTCACAATCTCAAAGTCATTTATGATGCCGCTCACGCTTTCGGAGTGGAGATCAATGGTCGGAGCATTCTCGAGGAAGGAGACCTTTCTACCTTGAGTTTTCACGCCACAAAGGTTTTCAACACCATTGAAGGCGGAGCGATGGTTATGCACAGCAAGGAGATGAAAAAGCATATTGACCACCTGAAGAACTTCGGTTTCGAAAACGAGACTACCGTGGTCGCTCCGGGCATCAATTCCAAGATGGATGAAATCCGCGCCGCATACGGACTGCTCAATCTCAAGCAAGTAGATTCAGCAATAGAGGCCAGGCATAAAGTAGCGATACAGTATCGGGAAGCACTCAAAGATGTAGAAGGTATTACGTTCTTTGAAGACATTCCGGGAGTAAAGCACAACTATTCGTACTTCCCCATCTTCGTTGACGAGAAGAAATACGGAATGAGCAGAGATGCGCTGTACTTCAAGATGCAGGAAGCAGGAATTTTCGGCAGACGATATTTCTACCCTCTAATCAGCACATTCTCATCATACAGGAACCTACCATCGGCCAACCCCGCAAACCTTCCGGTTGCAACAAAAATGGCCGAGCAAGTGATTTGCCTGCCGATGCATCACGAGCTATCTGAGGCAAACATAAATAGGACACTTGAAATTGTAGCATTGAGCCGATAAGCACAATTTCCAATTAATAAAGATTTTACGGCATTATTTGAGAATTTGTTTTTTAAAAATAGTTATCGTAAAAGTATATATGAAGCATTTGATAATAATTGGAGCCAGAGGCTTCGGTAGGGAGGTTTATAATCTTTATAAAGATTGCAGTTATTCAAACATGAATTGTAAAGGTTTTTTAGATGATAAGACAGATGCTTTGACCGGATATAACAATTATCCTCCAATTCTCTCTTCTGTAGAATCCTACATGCCAGAGCCTGATGATGTATTTATATGCGCACTTGGAGATGTGTCATATAAAGAAAAATACGCATCTATTATTCTTGAGAAAGGTGGCATATTTATTTCTCTTATACACCCATCCGCTTCTATAAGTATGAATACTACAATTGGAAAAGGGTGCATTATTGAAAAGCATGCAATCGTATCCTGTGATGCAAACATAGGAAATTTTGTAACGGTTATGCCGCACGCAGTACTGGGGCATGATATTCAAGTGGGAGATTGGTCTCATATCGGATCCTTTGCCTTTATGGGTGGTTTTTCCAAGCTCGGCAGAAGTGTTACTTTGCATCCGACAGTAAATATATTGCCACATAAGAGAGTTGGAGACAATGCTACAGTGGGAGCTGGCTCTGTAGTAATAAGGCCAGTAAAAGAAGAAACTACGGTTTTTGGAGTTCCGGCAATGAAGATATAACAATATTACAGATTTTATGGACGAGAAACAGTTTATTCAGCATTTTGCTGAGCAGTTTGATGAAACCGATGCTTCTGAATTGACGCTTGATACCAGGTTTCGTGACATTGACGAGTGGAGTTCTATTATTGCACTTTCAGTGATGGCCATGTGTGCGGAGGAGTATGACGTTATCCTTTCGGCTAACGAGATGGAGAGCGCCAATCAGATTTCAGACATCTACAACATTGTCAAATCAAGAATCAGCGAATAGTTATGTACAATCCATATTCTCTGGAAGGCAAGACCATCCTTATTACAGGTGCGGCTTCGGGGATAGGCAAGGCAACCAGCATCGAGTGCTCCAAGGTGGGTGCAAAGGTGGTGGCAGTTGACCTGAATACAGAAGGACTGGCGGCAATGATGCCTCAGCTTGAAGGTGAAGGACATCTGTCTTTTTCCGGCAATCTGTGTGATGAGGAATTCCTTAAAGGACTTGGCGAGCAGGCTCCCGCTCTTGATGGCGTATTCCTCTGTGCCGGTGTTTCGGACACTACACCTGTGAAGTTCATTACCGAGGAGAAGATAGCCCGAGTGATGAACGTTAACCTCGTAGCACCTATCATGATGCTCAAGCAACTGTTGGTCAAGAAGAAAATAAACAAGGGCGGTTCGCTCGTGTGGATGAGTTCGTATGGGGCGGAGAAGGTTGAGCCAGGACTTGGAATCTATGCCGCCTCAAAGTCTGCTGTCAATGGTATAATGAGGGCATACGCAAAAGAGTTGGTTTCAAGGAAAATTCGTTCCAACTCCATTATGCCGATGATGATCAGGACGGAACTGTTGAGTACGCTCAACAACATTTCAGACAAGGACTGGGAGAAGCAGGAGGCTAAGTATCCTCTCGGCTTTGGAAGTCCATTGGATGTGGCATATGCCGCCATCTACCTGTTCAGTGACGCCAGTCGCTGGATTACAGGAACACAAATAAAAATGGACGGAGGAAGTAATCTTTAATTCAAAAACGCATTTATGGCTACAATAAAATATAAAGGAGTCAGCATCAAGGCTATAAGTGCTTGTGTCCCTAAGAACGTAAGCAAGAACAAAGACCTTGGGTATCTGATTCCGGAAGAAGAGATAGAGAAGACAATCAATTCCATAGGAATTATTGAGAAGAGGTATGTAGATGAAGATACGACAGCTTCGGACCTCTGTTTCAAGGCTGCCGAGAAGCTTATTGAGGACAATAACATAGACAGAAGCACAATTGATATGGTGCTCTTCCTAAGTCAACTTCCAGACTACAAGATTCCGGCAACCGCTCCTATTCTTCAGCATAGATTGGGACTGCCTACCACTACGGCTGCCCTTGACCTTTCTCTTGGTTGTTCAGGTTATGTATATGCCCTTTCTACTGCAATGGCATATGCTTCGATGGAGGGAATCAACCGAGTGCTGTTGCTTGTGGGCGAGACTTTCTCGAAGTTCGTGAACAGGATGGACAAGGTGGATGCTCCTCTTTATGGGGATGCAGGAACAGCCACTTTGATAGATAAGGCGGATACCGATTTTGTTTCAGTATTCGGTCTCTATTCTGATGGAGCAGGCGAAGATGCCGTCAAAATCAAAGCCGGAGGAGGCCGTTTCAAGACTACAGTCGAAAATATGAAGGAGCATACTGAGAAGGACGGCAGTATTCTTTCGGACAATGAGGTGTTCATGAACGGAATGGATGTGTTCAATTTCGTGATGAGGGTTGTGCCAAAGAGTATCAAGACTCTCTGCTCTGAGAATAACATTGTGATGGAGAATGTCGGACATCTTGTTCTACATCAGGCAAACAAATTTATGACGGACTTCATAGCCAAGAAAATCAAATACCCTCTTGGGAAAGTTCCTTATTGTCTGGACAGGTTCGGCAATACAAGTTCTCCGTCAATTCCGCTTACCATCTCATCTGAGCTGCACGGACAGCCTTTGACAGATGCCATCATTTCCGGATTCGGTGCAGGCCTCTCCTGGGGAACCGCCCATATCAGCCTTGCCGATTGCAAGGTGTCTGAACTCATAGAATATTAGCATGTTACCATATTTCAGATTCCACCACACAGGAGTTGCTGTCTTTGATATCGATGCCACAGCCAAGTTCTATCTTGATGCCGGCTATTCAAAAACCGAGACTGTGTATGATCCGCACCAGAATGTCTATATCTGCTTCCTCACCAAAGAGGGGATGCCGATGATAGAACTGCTTGCGCCAAAGGATGAGACTTCGCCTGTCACCAAGACCTTGGACAAGAGTGGTGTTACGCCATACCATTTCTGCTATGAGGTGGATGACATCAATCAGGCAATTGCTGACCTCAGGAAATTGAAATTCGTTCCACTGATCAAGCCAGTGGAAGCTTGTGCCATCAATGACAAGAAGGTCTGTTTTCTTTTCAACAAACAAGCCGGACTAATTGAATTGGTGGAGGCATAAACTATGAACTACTTCGTTTTCAGAAACAATACCATCGAACGCTTTTTCCCGAAGGAGTATCAGTTCTCGGGATATGACGACATTTCCTTTATACCATCGGATGCCGAAGGGTATGTGTGGTACTATCAGGTGCCAATCAAATATAACCAGAAGGTACTTGCAGAGGAGATTAACGGCTATGCCCAGAAACTCTCGTTCGTTCTGAGCCAGATAGACAGCAGGAAGACGGTCATCGCCCTTACGATGGACAGCCTCTATGCCGTTCCGTTTACGGAGGATGACTACAGCCTGCAGTCGGCTATTGCCAATTATAATCTTGCGCTTTACAACATCGAGCGTCAACACTCTAATATGAAGGTGATTGACATCACCGAGTTCACGCGCAAATATGCGGTAGCCGAACTCTTCGACTGGAAATTCTATTTCATCAGTCAAATGGGAATGAACCCGAAACTCTCACGCGACTTTGCCGCCTGGTGGGAGAAGAAACTCTCGTCAGTGGCTTTGAAGCGCAAGAAGTGTCTGATGCTGGATTTGGACAACACCCTTTGGGGTGGAGTGCTTGGTGAGGAAGGTATAAATGGTATCAAAATAGGTGGCGATTATCCCGGAAAGGCGTTCCTCTATTTTCAGGAGGCACTTCTGGAACTTTCGCGCCAAGGAGTGATTCTGACCGTATGCTCCAAGAATAACGAGCAAGACGTGCTGGATGCGTGGGAGAAGAATCCGTTCATTGTGCTGAAGAAAGAGCAGTTTGCCGCATATCGCATCAACTGGACAGATAAGGCTACCAATATCAAAGAGTTGGCGGAAGAGTTGAACATCGGGCTTGACAGTTTTGTGTTTGTGGATGACAATCCTACAGAAAGAGAGCTCATCAAACAGCTGCTTCCTATGGTTGCCGTTCCCGATTTTCCAGCCCAACCTTACGAACTGCCTGTATTCTTCAAGCAGTTGGTGGAGGGCTACTTCAAGGTGTATTCCATCACCGATGAGGACAAGAAGAAAACCGAGCAGTACAAGGCCAATGCCGCCAGGGTTCAGGCTCAGCACTCGTTCACCGATTTCAGCGCATTCCTTGAGTCGCTGGACATTCAGATAGGCGTTGAGGCTGCCAATGAGTTCAATATCCAGCGAATCGCTCAGATGACTCAGAAGACCAACCAGTTCAATCTGACCACAAAGCGCTATACCGATGCTGATGTCCGTGGGTTTGTGGAAAATGGCTGGAAGATCTGGTGCATCAGTGTGGCTGATAAGTTCGGGGATAACGGCATTACGGGATGCATAATGGTAACACCTTCGGGCGAGATAGACACCTTCCTTTTGAGTTGCCGGATTCTCGGCAAAGGCATTGAGATTGCCTTTGTGAAGAAAGTTTTTGTTTTGCTCAAAGAGGCTGGCATCTCCGTGTTGAAAGCCAAATACATTCCTACCGCCAAGAACGCACAGGTCAAGGAATTCTGGGAGAAAGTTGGATTCGCTTGTGTGGCTGAGTCCGAGGATGGAGCCAAAGATTATGAACTGATGTTGGCTGATGCCGACCTCGAAATAGAAAAGTACTATCACATAAATTTGAAGTAATATGACACTTGAAGAAAGAGTATTGGATGTTTTGAAGAACACCTTCGAACTTGATACAGTAGATAACACCTGCTCCCAGAAGACCTGCGAAAAGTGGGATTCGATGGGACAGCTCAACCTTGTTGTTGAACTCGAAACCGAGTTTGACGTGTCGCTCGAACCCGAAGAAATTGGGGAGATGACCAACGTGGAATCGATAGTCCATATATTAAAAGGAAAGTATTAGAATCTGTTTTGAAATCACGCAAGGACTTACACCAAGAAAGATAAACTCTGATAATCTGACAAATATCGTTATGATATCAAGCGTTTCTGCGATAATTGGAACTAAAGACCATACGGTATACTGCCGTGAAAGGCTCAGGTGGGAATCAATGGATTTACAAAAGTGTTGCGCACACTCGACAAATATTATAGAAAAGTGTTGCTTGTAAACAACATATTTTCTATATTTGCGCACTAAATGAAAACTTATGGATGACTTGTTTCTGAAGCATAACAGGCTGATAGCCAATACTCCGACAAAGATTATCAGGGGTCAGATGCAGGCGGTCAACTGGGATTCGAGCTTGATTTGCATCCAAGGTGCAAAGGGCGTGGGGAAATCGACTTTGCTCAAGCAGTTTGTGAAGTTGAACTACAAGCCTGGCGACCGGGCTGTGCTGTATTGTTCGGCTGACTCGGTCTATTTTTCATCACATTCCCTCCTTGAGCTGGCCGACAAGTTCTGCATCAACGGAGGAGAGAGGCTTATCATCGATGAGATTCATAAGTATCCGGAATGGAGCAAGGAAATAAAGGAGATATATGAGATTTATCCTGAATTGAAGGTCGTGATAAGCGGTTCTTCGCTGCTGCAGCTGCTGGAGGGTGATGCGGACTTGTCGAGGCGTTATGTCAAGCATACGATGAAGGGTCTGTCGCTCTGCGAGTTCCTGCGTTTCTACAAGGGGATTGAGCTGCCGATGTGGAGTCTGGAGGAGATTCTTGGCAATGCTCCGGCAATCTGTGCTGAGGTCAATGCCGCCTGCAAGCCTGTGAAGCATTTCAAGGAGTATCTGCAATTCGGGTATTATCCGTTCTTCTTGGAAAGCCGTGTGGACTATTATACGAAGCTGGAGCAGGTGGTGAATTATATCGTGGATACGGAACTTCCGCAAATCTGTGGGGTGGATGTGGCCAACTTGCGTAAAATCAAGGCTCTGATTTCCATTATCTGCAATGCCGTGCCTTTCGAGCTCGATGCCAAGAAGCTGGCGGGGGCGATTGAGGTGTCGAGGGATACGGTCATCGAGTATCTGCAGGATCTGGACAAGGCCGACATATTCAATCTGATTTATTCTGAGAAGAAAAGCATTGGCAAGTTGACCAAGCCGGACAAGATTTATATGGAGAACCCCAACCTACTGTATGCGCTTGCGCCAGCCAGTGTGGAGATAGGTACGGCCCGCGAGACGTTTGCCGTCAGCAGTCTGATGCGTGCTCACGATGTGGAATATGGTAAGGAGCACGGTGATTTCAAGGTGGATTCGAAGTATGTGTTCGAGATTGGTGGGGCGGGCAAGGATTTCCGCCAGATAGCCGGAATCAAGGACTCATACGTCTTTGCCGATGACCTGGAATATCCCGATGGGGCAAAGCTTCCGCTTTGGCTGCTGGGGTTTGAGAACACACCCCTGACTAAAAATTTTCAAGCCTGGAGCACTTGCGAAACTTAAATTAATGACTTATTTTGCTTTTTATAGAATTTAAAAATGAAAGAAGATAGCAGCTATATTAAAAAGTGCAAGGTCCTCGTCACATGTATGACCTACAATCACAGCAAGTATATTACTGATGCTTTGAATGGTTTTGCAATGCAAAAAACCGACTTCCCGTTTGTCTGTCTGGTAATGGATGATGCAAGCACTGACGGAGAGCAGGAGGTTATCCGTGATTTTCTGAACAAAGAGTGTCTGATGGACAAAGCCGAACATTATGATCACGAATTGGCCGATATCGTAATCGCAGAACACAAAACAAATCTGAATTGCAAGTTTGCTATTTACTTCCTTAAAGTCAACTTATATAACACAAACAAGAAGGAGCCTCTTGTTAAAGAGTGGCAAGCACATTGCCCTTATATCGCTCTTTGCGAGGGAGATGATTATTGGATTGATCCATTAAAGTTGCAAAAACAGGTAGATTATATGGATAAGCATCAGAAATGCACACTATGCTTCACAAATGGCTTATGTTATAAAGATAGCTTGTTTGAGAAACGAGTTGTACCATACGATTCAATTAATGTCCCGTATTATAAAAAAGGAAATTCCGATTATTCTTTCGAAGAGATGCTCGGCTTAGACTATGTGCCCACAGCCAGTTTGCTATTTAGAACCAACATAATTTCAAACATCCCAAACCTTCCGTCTGATTGCTTCTCTGGAGACACATACTATAGATTATATGCAACCAGTAAAGGCTACGCACACTTTATTGACCAAGACACTTGTGTTTATAATATTGGCATCAATTCATCAATAACGACAAACTGGCTAAATAATATATCATTATATAGAAAATTTAAAGAATCATTTGTCAAAATGCTCGAAGCAATGAATAAAATCACAGAGTATCAATATTCTAAATGTCTCAATGCCGCCATATGCCGGGAAAAAACACGCTTTTATAAAGATGACAACGATTGGGAGAATTTATATTCCAAAACTATTAGAGAATATATGTCTACAAAATCTCTGTCTGAGAGGTTTAGATATTACGCATTCCCTATCACAAAAAGAATCAGAACTATTTTTCAGAAATAGTATATACTGCAATGGTTGACTCAAATAGCAAGATAAAAGTACTAGAAGTTGTAAATGCTTTCACCCGTGGAGGCACGGAAAGTTTTATTATCAACAACCTCTTAAAATTAAATCAAGAAAGGTATTCTATCACAATTGCTATCCTCGCATCTAATTTTAGTCCATATGAGGAATTAGCAAGAAATAAGGGTTGGAATATCGTATTTTTGGATGCTTGTTTTGCCAAAGGAAATATAGTCAATGCTTTCAAGCGGCTATACAAGTTTATTAAATATGGCAAATTTGATGTTGTTCATTCTCATATTGATATATACAATGCATATCCTATGCTGGCCGCATATCTTAATCGGACAGAAAAGAGGATATCACATTCCCACAGTTCATCTTTTTTTATTAATGGGAGCTTCAAAAGAAGATTTTATTACAATGTTTTTTTGAGAGAAATTATCGTACTATTTTCAACAGAGCGTTGCGCATGTAGCAAAGAGGCAGGAATACAATTATATGGGAAGAAGCGATTTAAAATTATTCACAATGGAATAGACTTATCCAGATTTTCTGGCAAGGTTTCTCTTCCCAATGACATATTTCTACCTATTAATTGTAAAATTTATGGGAGTATTTCAAGATATGACGAGAACAAGAACCTTCCTTTTGTTGTAGATGTCTTTAATGAAATCCATAAAATAGAACCAAATAGTTTTCTACTTCTAGGAGGTGTTGATGGAAGTACAAAAGAAATTGCCTTAAAGAAAATTAAAGACTATTCCCTATGCGAATGTGTAAGAGAAATAGGAGAACGCTGTGATGTGCCTCAAATATTACACTATATTGACTGCTTTCTTTTCCCCTCAAAAAAAGAGGGATTAGGAATTATTCTTCTCGAATGCCAGGCAAGTGGAGTTCACGTGGTAACCTCTACAGGAGTTACTGATGCCGTAGACGTTGGATTGGATCTAGTAGATTTTGTAGACTTGTCTCAGCCGATTGCACAATGGGCAACCATATCTATTAAGGCTATGAGGAAAGATCTTGGATTTGACCGTATCAAAAAAGCTTTTACTGAAAATAAATTTGACATAGAATGTAGTGTGAAAGAACTCGAAAGAATATATTCATCCAGACGTTGATTATTTCATGAGAAATAAGTCAAGTAACATTTAAATTTATCTCTGAAATCGTACCGAGACGCTATCATACAACAATTAAAATCACTTTTCTTAGCCTTATCAACTAATGAAAGCACAGTGCGTAACAGGTCTTCATAATTATCCTTATCAACTACAACGCCACAAGAATTATCGATAATTTCCGGGCATCCTCCTGTTCTATAGGTAATTACAGGAGTACCACAGGCCAACGCTTCTATATTAACGAGGCCTAAAACCTCCTCACGAGTTGGATTCACGAACACATCAGCTGTAGTATATATTTCAGCAAGTTCTACTTTGTTGTTTGTGCGGTGTATTGAGATTATATTCTTCGGCAGACACTTTTCAACATTATCATCTGTCCCGACTAATACTATTCTATACGAATCGTCCAAGTCGTAGGCAAGTCTAACAAAGACGTCCAACCCCTTTCTCTGACCCCACCCAAATGCAACACCGAGCACAATTTTTGTGTCCTGCAAATCATAGTGTTGTCTGAAGTTACTTCCGCAAGGTTTAAACACTGTCAAATCAATTCCATTATTAATCACAACTATATGATATCCTTTCAGATATGACTGTTTCACAATATCAGCAAGCCACCGTGAAGGTGTGACGATTGTCATATCCGGTACCCCAAGAAAACAGGATTTCTTGATGCGATGCATTCTTGAAGAATTGTCAATGAAACTGTCAGGATACTCCCGATGCTGAGGACATTTGGAACATTCCGTTTTCCATTTTTCGCAACCAATCATATCAAAATGAGGACAGTGCCCGGTAATAGCCCAACAATCATGCATAGTCCAAACAACCTTTATTTGGTTGTCTTTAATAAACTTGAATAGGATGGGCAAGTTTAGATACCACCCATGAATTACGTGTAGATGTATTGCTTGCACACCAAATTGACGGAGTTTCCTAACCAGTTTTTTTGTCGCATTCCGATAAAGTAAGTCATCGCATCCGAAGATTTTTGAAATAAGAATATTCAGATTTCGTACTATTCTATTTCCTATAATATACGATTCTTCAACCTTTTTGGACAGATTCTTTTTCGTTGCAGGATAGCAAATCAGAACTTGATCTCCTCTTTCTCTTAATAGATCAGCAATACCCAACATAATTGTGCCGGTACTGCCGTAATTTGAAGTATTGATTTCTGCCACTTTCATATTCACAGCGCCTTATAGTGTTTTGCCACAAATCTGAAGAAAGGTATCCTGATAAATTTCGGCATACATTTCTTGACTGCTCTGACGATGGATTTCCTCAAGAGATGGGATTTTCTTTCTTTGGAAACATCAATGCCTCTGGCTTCAATAATATTAAACATTTCATTTGCAGATGCCTTATAGTGCCTGAAGGTGGCGCCATCATCCATTTCCACCTTGGCTACAAGGCGGTTGCAATAGGAAAACTTATAGTCATTAAGATAGAAATAAGACAATTGTTCAAAGTCTGCGGCATATCTGTACTTCGTATCAAACTTATGTGCCCTCAGCAACTCAGTTTTAACAAATGAAGCCTGATGGGATATGCTCATCTTGTTGTTCAGATACGCCTGTTTGGGACGCACAATGAAAGAACCGTATTCGAAAATCTGCTCAGAATCACCGTAAACCACGTCGGCACCCGGATTTGCCTGGATAAAAGCGGCGACGTCGGTTAAAACCCGATTGTCGGCAAAAACATCTCCGGCATTCAGAAACAATACATAATCGCCTTGGGCAGCATCTATGCCTTTATTCATTCCAAAATAGATGCCCCCGTCTTTTTCACTCACGTAATGCGCAATTCCGGAACGATACTTTTCGATTATCTGTTGCGCTCCATCGGTGCTTCCTCCATCAATAATGACATACTCGATATTCTGATAGTCCTGATTGATGACGGACAGAATAGTCTTTTCAATAATGTTTCTGGTGTTAAAAGAAACAGTAACAATAGTTAGTAATGGACTCATAGGTATATCTATAATGCGTACTCACAGTGATTATCTCCACATAAATAATTCGTTCTTCCCCTTCGTAATCCATCTCCCGAAGAATGGGCCTTCCAGTTTCTACTATACAAAAAAGTCATCTTACGAAAATCAATTCGTCTGCAAGTTGCTCGACTGTTTTTTCAAGATATGGAGAACCGGGACGGGTGATGTCATCAGCAATTTTTGACTGCATTACTATTGAAGCGGCATCACGAGGTGAGATGTTATGTTTCGATGCAATGTAGGCTGTCAAGTTCGAAAGAAGGCTATTGGCTTTGATAATAATATCGCTCATATTAGATTCGTATCAGTTGTGATTGTACCCTTCCATATACGCCCACCATTATTATAGCATATAACCA
Organism: Bacteroidales bacterium; assembly: GCA_045617505.1. Lineage (GTDB taxonomy): Bacteria > Bacteroidota > Bacteroidia > Bacteroidales > UBA932 > Cacconaster. The sequence continues at coordinate 50,943 of JAZLIS010000103.1, forward strand.
TAAGGTCTTTGACAACCTGAGCCCTTGGCAATGTCTGCTCAAGAAGAAAATTACTTTCCATAAAGTCAACTGCCTTATAAAGGAGCAGAAACTTAAAAGCATCAGAATTAGTCATACCATACTCTTGGGCAAACCAGAACGTTCCAATGGACAGGAACTTGGATTTCAGGTCGCGGTTTATGGGACTCTCCTCATAGCCCGGAATCTGAATCACCATCCGCTCTCCCATCAATTCGATAAGAGCAGCTGACTCTTCTGCCGAGATTCTTTTTTGCCCGTTTTCAATCTTGCTGATTCCACTTTTGCTCATTCCCACCAGACGGCCCAACTGTTCTTGAGTCATATTTTTGGACTTGCGGACTGAAGAAATCTTGCTTCCAAGTATATTCGCCGTATCACAATCAAATTTCTGTTTCATAATCCTACAAATCCTACAATACTACAATATGGGACAAATATAACAATAAGTTTCCAAATTTGGAAACTTATTACAGAATATACCTACCCCTCCTTTACCCACCTCCCGAAGAATGGGTCCTCCAATTCGTAATGGTCTGTCTTATTGACATATCCGAGCCGGACTAATTTCTTCAACGAGCTGAACAGCGTGCTTTGGGCCGTGGTCTTGTCTGAAACAAGTTTCTTCCCGTCAGCAAGAATGGTCAGCACACGTCTGTCCGTCCGGTTAAATGTTCCCCAGAATCGTTCGTAATCCAAAGTGTGTTCCTGAATCAGCGAAGATATTGCATATTCGACCACATCGTCATACCTGTTCTCGTATATCATCTTATCGTACACCACTGAGGCAAGTTGTTGAGTGTAATATGGGTGCAGCGATGTAAAAGACAATATTCCCTGAGTTATTTCTTCTTTTGAGCAGGACTCTGATTCCGGCACGGAGGGGAGTCGTTCGACTATATATGAGTAGAAATCGTTATATGGAATCTTTTTCAGGTTCATCCTTTGACCGAAATGATAGAACGGAGATTTCTTCTTTTCAAAGATATCTGTCATCATCGATTCCTGCGAACCCATAAAAATATAGTTGATTCCTTTTTGCCGTTGGATGATGGATCGCAACTGCTTGGGAAGTTTCTCATCTATATCACATACTTCCTGGAATTCGTCAAACACCACTATCATCCGCTTATCTTTTCTCGAGACCTTTTCGATTAGCGACATCGCGTCTTCCAAAGCAATGAATTTGTCTTCACCATACTGAAAGAATGAGACATCCCAACCGTCATTCACAGGATTGTATGTAAGTCTGGGGGCTATCCTGAATTGGGACAGCAATAGCCTTATCTTTTCAATGGGGAACAATGAACAGATGGATTTGACAATTTGAGAGGACAAATCATCAACACTCAACACTTTCATCATATCAATGGTGATGGCCGGCCGATCCAGTCGGGTAATTGCTTTGTTTATCAAGCTGCTTTTGCCGAATCTCCTTGGCGAAATCAAGACAAGGTGGTTCTCACTGTCCAATTTATGCAATACCTCTTCCAATTCCTTTACACGGTCAGTAAAGAAATCTTCTTCGACAATGGTTCCGAATTTAAATGGATTCATAATCAGTAATGTAGTGTATTCGAAAATATTCGATACGAAATTTTTCGATTACGAAATTATGAATATTTTCGAACATTACAAAAAAACTGATTATTTCATCCGACCAACTCATTTGCATCAATATGTAGTACCAAAGCTAGCCTGGTGACTGTGCTGAAATTCGCAGACTACTATTTTTGGATAACCCCATACTCAAGAATGGTGTCAGAAGCAAGATCAACTCTGTCATTCCAGAAAATACAAGTCCTGATAGAATCAAGTTGTGCGTCAAAGCAGACATAGAGCTTTTAGTCCTGTTGCTTTATCAACTCTCCTGCATTAAGAAGGATCTCACGGCAATTCCTTGAATTCCATTATATCCAGCATGCTGTAGAGAATGCCGTCAATGCTGGATGTCCAGGAATGATGGAAGTGTCCGTAGAACCAATGCAACAGCGGATGACCATTCTGCTTCAGGAAGTCCAGTACTCGGTCGATTTCACATCGTTCATACTGACAGTCGACAGACAAAGAAGGGTCTTTCTCAAGCCAATAGTCAAGACTGGCTTTTGTTACGAATTCACAAAAGGAAGGGGCTGTATGGGTGATTACCGTGTCGATGCGGCACTCTGACGATATCTCCATCAGTTTGTCGGCATTGAAAACCGGTTTCTCGTCTTTCCAATAGCTTATTTCCGCTCTCCTGCTGCTACGGTCTACGCTAACCGCACCTCCTACGCATAGAATCTGATGGCCACAGGCTTTCAACACTGCATAATCAGGAACACAGCGGAATCTGTCGTGCTGAACCTTCTCGTCATTGAAATAGGACGGATCATCGTGATTCCCGCGCAGCATCACCACCCAATTGTTTGAGCGGCTCAATTTGTTAAGCACACGTTTGTAGATGTGCTCATAATACCCCAGCTTCTCAAAACCGAATCCACAGTCACCCGCTACTATCAGGAGAGTATCAGTCATGCGGTATCTATCACAGAGTCTATAGACCAACTCCGTGAATTCTCCGTGAATATCGCCAGATATAACTATTGACCTGGCTTCGGCAAACTCAAATGACCTCATTGCGATCTTATGATTTCGGCCATTCTGGATAAGGCCCTTGATATGGTTTCAAACGAACTGGTTCTTGCATAATCAGCGAGATCGTTAAGTAGATAGCTGTCTTCTTCCAGAGCGACTTCGCTGTTTATCAGTGACGAATACAGGTGTCTGTGCTCCTCGGAAAGAATTGTCTTCATCTCAGACGCGAGCCACTCTGCTCCGGCAACGGTAATATCAAAGGAATCGGCATCCAGGCTGATTTCATTTGGAATACCATCTGACTTGAGCGCAAGAGTGATATAGGCATTTTCAAGGAAGAACTGCATGTCGGCAGCATCTTTCCGCGTCCTGAGATGACGATCGTTCCAAGCATCCAGTTTAATGAGCCACTGCCCGCTCATAGATGCTATCCTGAATGACAGAGTCACGTCAATTGTTATCTGTAATGCATGGCTCATGACATCGGAGAAACAGCGTACCGACATCACTGGATTACCATCAGGCGGCCATGCGACACGCTCATCAGAGGCAATTGCGCCGAATGGGACGACATCAACCTCGTATACAGCGGATGAATCTGGAACCGAGTACAGGAACTTCTGTTTTTCCGGAGCTTTCTTGAACCCCTTTCTCTCAAGTATCGACGTCAGAGCATCGTACTCATCCCACTGCTCGAGGAACACGGCTACATCAAGATCCATTGTCTGCCTCGGAGCATCCTCCACTCCAAGGGCCTTCAACAATATATCGCGTGCGGCAGCGCCTACTACATACAGAGGTGCACCCATTTCATCGTATGCCTGCTTCAATGCCTGCAACGTCCTCAGGATGGCCGGATTGCCTATCTGATTTCCACTGATTCTATACTCTTTCATAGCAGTTCCTTTATTCTATCCGCAGTCTCCAGGCATCTGTCCTCATTCAGGGCAAGAAGATCCGCATAGACAACCATCGGAGGGACTCCTTCACTTAACCAGAATTTTTTGTAGACATAAATCTCCCCGTTCTCGTCAGGGACCATCCTTCCGGTGGAAATGAGCGCGTCAGTCTTTTCGGGGACATAGATGTCCCATCTCTCCGGACGGATATAATCTGTCAGCAGGTATGCAGCTGGCTCGCCTCCCCAGCAGATTCCCTGCGGAAGAGAAATGTCTTTCCACTGTTCGCGCACTGACGGGGCCAGAAAACGAAACTTGCATACCAGATATTTCTGCTTGAGGCCGTCAGCATAGCCTCGCGACCAACGCTCAATCAACTGACGGCGTTTCCGAACAGCCTTCCCCTTAGAAGTCTCAACAATGTAGCCTGCCTCTGCCAGTTCGTGAAACTTAGTCTGAACTGAGCCCAGAGACATACCTGTATTTTCAGATATTGTCCTTAACGGCTTATTTACGTTCTCCTTATCCTCCAAAAGGTAGAACAATAGTTTCATCTCAGATTTCTGCATGTCCGTATAATTCAAGCAATGTGTTCAAAATTTTTGAACATTCAAGTAAAATTGAACGCTGATGGGCAAAATTAGCTAATATTTAGAATATTACAAATATTTTATCAATTTCAGAATACCTTTTCTATCTTTCATACATCCGTTCAAATGTAAAAATACAACATCAGGCGACAATTAAATCCGATAGGATGTAGAAAAGATGTGCGTCAACTTTTGATGGTTGATTCCGGTTATTGTAGATAATAAGACAGCCTGATTCACAGATGGGCAGCAAGAAGGCATCGCCCGCATTCGTGAAGTGCGGATTCTATTTTTTTCAGTTGCTTGGCAGAAATATAGGTTTTCCCCTGTCTGTACTGCCTCATCAAGGACGGATTGATACCCGCTCTTGCAGCAAATTTCCCAACATTTATGAAATCATAGCAATTGAATAGAGCCGCAAGGTCATATTTGTATTCAAATGTGAGATTCTGAAGTTCCTCGGGAAGACTTTCACCGCCCCCGCTGAATTGTTCACACACCTCCCTATAAGTCGATTCAAAATCCTCCTTTGCAATACTTGCGGTTGTCCCCTCTCCCACAATCGTTGATTCAAGATCAGGAGCATATACACTGTATGTTCCGTCTTTCCCTTTCTCAATCAGTGCTATCGTTTTCATCAAAAACCTATCTGTTTTCTTAATTTGTAATATAGTCCAGGCTTAACTTCTTCTTTATCATGTCGTTCCAGGACAAGAACATCATTTCTGTCCGGATGCCTGAAAATGTCGTGCCGAGAACCATGACTCCATAAATACCAGCCATTAGCCATCGCTATCCTTCTTACCTCACTCCACTTCATCTTTCGCCACAAATATATAATAAAAATGTTATATATTATCCTACAAAGTTAATATTTGCAACTGATTTTGCAGTCCAAGTATAAGAATTTTCACTCGAAAAAAAAAACGTAAATCCTATAACCAGGAACAGATTTACGTTTTTGTGGAAATTTCAGTGTTTCGAAAACCTGCACAAAATTGTAACTTTGTAAAAGTACATTCGTCAAATGTAAATATAACATCAGGCGACAATTAAATCCGATAGGATGCAGTAAAGACGCGTGATATCTCAGAGCCTATTGATATAAGGAACAATACTATTTCTTACCTCTGCTCTTTGAAGCCCGCTTGCGAATCTTAATTTTTGCCGCCTGCACAGCATTGAAATATTCGTTCGGGCTCAATTCCTCTTCCTCCACCAAAGGCAAAAGTATATCCATTTTCCCTAAGATCCGAAGCACCCTTACAAACGAATCGAAGGATTTGATTTCCCCCTCTTCCATTCTTACGATTGAGGATACCGATACACCGGTACTGTCTGCCAAATCTTGCCTGGAAATATTTTGCTTCAACCTGACCCCCTTTAATCTGTCTGAAATTCTCTTCACGATTTCAGTATCAGACAGCATATAGAAATTTTCTACCATATCAAATTTGATAAATTACACAGCAAATATAGTAATTAATTATCAAAATTGATACTTTAAGACCAATAAAAAAAAATCTCTATCTCTTAATCAGTCTGTCTATCTTCCAGAAGAGTTTATTGTTTCTCCTCCACTTCCAGAGGGTGCTCTTGTAGACGGTTTCGGCAATTCCTCTTGGAGACATTCTATATGAATGTTCGCGAGTCCGGGCAAGATTCAGATAACGCCGCCCCCAATAGAAACGATTGTATCGGGTGGCTTCTGATGGATTCTGGTCAAAAATATGATAGAGGAAACCGCGCAGCTTTTCAATCATTTCGTCCCGTGAAGGGGCTTCGGGCACGAACACTTGGGCATTTAAGACCTCCAGACAGGCGGCATCGTCATTGTCAAGCCCCCTTACTCGTTCCACAACTTTTTCCCAGGATTCAAAAGAGTGGCAATTGATGAATGAATTCTCGTTGAACGTCTGGTTGATCAAAGGATCTCCCCAATAAATTGGAATAGTTTGGGCAGCAAAAGCCTCAAGTAATTTTTCTGTTGTATATCCGGGCTGAGAGCAATTCTCGAATGCTATTGCAAACTTATGTTTTTTCTGAAATTCAAGTTTGTCAGTGACAGGTCCTCCGACGTTGTTTCGATATCTTCCTCCCGATGAAATCTGTTTATATTCAGACAATTTATCAAAAATGATATCACGTTCGGGAGATGCGTTGTTGTTGGATACGACAAAGCTGCAAAAACCTGTCTTTGAAGATAAATCAACGAGTTTTTTTCTGTTTGAGATTTCCTTATACGAATCTTCATATAGAAGATAAAATGGAAATCTGAAATAACGGTCGCCAAAAACAATATGGTCGAAACCTATGGCATAATCACAAAGATTGAAATCAGCGGATTGGTTTTCTCCGGTATAAAAGATTTTTATGCAATCATATTTCAAATGTTCCTGCCCGAATACCGAAAAGAAGATATAATCCGGCTTATCCGACAGGGTCACATCATATTTCTCATTCAGAATTTTATAGAACAAGGTCTCTTCCGGAAAAAAAATATCCCAAAAATCTACAAATCCTATTTTAATCTGATTCTTCATACTATCCGAACAACAAATCTTTTATCGCCATTCCATAGCCCTTTTTCAGCAGAAGAAGGGTCAATGCACATCTGTACTGAGAATAGAGGCCATTACGCTTTGCGAAGTGAATTATTGACTTTATTGAGCGCACACGGACAGAGGCACGTCTGCGGTTTTTCTTTTTGCTGATAGACTCTTCGTGCAGAACATAGTGATACAGAGGCTTGTGTATTTGCGCAATCTTATCGGCAGAAAGGACGCAGCAAGTTAGAAAACAAGTGTCCTCAGCGCAAAAAGTACTAGGGAATGTAATCCCATTTCTCGTCACGAACTCTTTTTTAAATATATATGTCCAAATGTATGAAACAAAATGTGTTAAAAAATATCGTTTACATCTATAATTCGTGTTAGTTACAACCACCTTTTCACCCCAGTATGCATCGCAGCAGGCCATATCTGCACCCGCGGCTTCTGCTGTACCATACAACTCCTGGCAATATGACGGCTCCACATAATCGTCACTATCGACAAATGCGACATACTCCCCTTTTGCCAACTCGATACCTACATTCCTTGCGGCTCCAGGGCCGCTGTTTGTCGAAGTCTCGGCACAGACAAACGATTTCCCACCGGAATATTCTGAAATAAACCGGTGCACTTTGTCCATACTGTCATCCGTCCCGTGGTCATCGACAAGAATAATCTCAATATTTTCCAAAGTCTGGCATGCTAAAGACTCCAAACAAGAAACAACATACTTGCCGGAGTTATAAATTGGGACTATGACAGACACTTCAGGCATTAGCCCTCCTTCTTACGCATCTGTAAATTCCCCGGCCGATAATCGCAGCGCAGGCGAGATACATTATGATAATACAAATAACTGCAATAGTATCGCCTTTGCGGACGCTGTCGGGATCAAAGATAAAATGTATATTGTGCTGCCCGGCAGGGACGTTGACGGCACGGAGCATATAGTTCACCCGGTAGTGGTCGACAGGCTCCCCGTCGATGGTCGCCTTCCATCCGTATGGATAGTAAATTTCCGAGAATACGACGGTGCCGGCGGTTGAAGAGTTGCTGGTATAATCAAGTTCTTTCGGAGTGTATTTGTTCAGCACAACTGACGCACCCCCCGGGAAAGCAGGATTGAAATTGTCAACGTATGGAGCGAATTCCTTATCAAGGACAGCCTCGTGAGCAAGGTCTATCGTATTGAGCGCATCTGACTCCTCGTTGGCATTCTCAACAACGTGCAGTTTATCCACAAACCAGGCGTTTCCAAGGGCAAACGGATTGATCTGAGAAACGGCCTGACCGTCTTCCCCGGACACTATGATGTACTTGGCGTTCAACATTCCGATAACAGGCCAGTGCATCTTGCTCAGGTGCTGGTCAATCAGATCCTGATATCTGCGAAGTTTGGCGGCAGAATAGCCTCCAAGAGATTTCAGATAATATGAAGTGCGGGCATCACTCCAAGGATTTTCCGTCAGATTCAGCACTCTGAAATGAGAAGGATCCTTGAGAAGTTGCTCCTCGTATGGCCGCAAGGCGAAAACGTTCTTGTTCTGCTTGACGGTGACGAAGTTGTCATCATTGAAATAGCGTTTGTCAATCGGCCACATATCCGCAATAACAAGAATTCCAAGGACGGCAACCATCCAACTGTTCTTCAGTTTACCTTTGGCATAAATCCAAATCAGGCCGAAGGCCGCCGCGATGAACAGGAACGAGCGGAAGCTGTCCGAACGGAGCAAGGCGGCTCTCTCATCCACAATCGCGGCATAAAGCCAATCCGGAAGATTGGAAGACCAGCCGGCATCATATTGGGAGGTAAAGCTGAACAACGAGCCTCCGAAGAGGGCGAACAACAGACAGATACCGGCAGTCACTCCGCCTGATATATACAGGCTCTTGAGAAGTTTCTTCTTATCGACGGCCCCGTCCATAATCTGCTTGAGGGCCAGAAATCCCAGCAAAGGCATAGCGATTTCTGCAACTATCAGAATTGATGAAACGGCTCTGAATTTGTTGTACAGCGGGAAATACTTAAAGAACAGCTCCGTGAGCCACAAACAATTATGCCCCCATGCAAGCGCTGTCGAGAACAGCGTTGCAGCCAGAAGAGCCCATTTGTACGGGCCTTCCACAATAAGAAGTCCCAGCAAGAACAGGAAGCACACGACAGCTCCCATATAGACATTGCCTGCCGTAAACGGCTGGTCTCCCCAATACATCGGAACACCCTGACAGAAGTTTGCAGCATCCTTTGGAGCAACACCTTTCTTGACAAGAGTCTTGTATAATTCGGAATCCTTTCCTACAGCTATACTGTTTGCACCTCCCATAAAGCCGGGAATCAGGAAACTCATCGTCTCATCGATTCCGTAACTCCACTGGGTGGCATATTCTATATCCAGACCTTTGGACTTTGCGGCATCTGCCGGTTCATCCTCCGCCACGATATCGGAATGACCTCCCCGCATCGTCTGCTCGGCATATTCACTGTTGACGAAAATATTGGACGTGCCTGTTCCCAGACCGATGCCAAGCGAAAGCACGAAAATCACCGTACCGACAATCAAATCCTTGATTCTTTTCTCTTTTATATGTATCCACAATTCGGCGAACCACAGAAGCCCGATCATCATAAAAAGATAATAAGCCATCTGTGGATGGGTACTGAATCCGATTGCGGCGAAAATCATCACGAATATGGCTCCCAGCTCATATTTCTTCCTGAATATCAGATAGAACCCCGCCATCACCACCGATATGAGAGCAATAGTGGATGTCTTACCATTATGTCCGGCGGCAATGATTACTATGAAGTAGGACGAGAGAGCGATGGCAATTGCCCCCACAATACTCAGCCACTTATCGATATCGAATGAACGCAGTAAAATGAAGAAGCAGAAAAAATAGATAATGAACACCCAGGCCGTGTTCCAATGCCCTTTATGCAGAATCCTGTCCAGAGGTGCAAGCAACTTTGAAGACTTGTACTCTCCTCCACCGACCTGATAGTCCGGCATACCGCTGAACATATTGCCAATCCACCAGGTGTGGTCACCTGTCTCCTGAGTATATCGTACAGCCTCCTGAACAGCCGCCGTAGCAGTTATGCCATCCCCGGCATTGACAACTTTTCCACTCAACTGCGGCTTGCAGTAGATATAAGCCAAAGCGAAAAAGATGACTGCCGCCACCAGATACGCCCCGTATTTTTCAAAAATCTTCATATTCGAAACGTTAATAATTCAATATTGGTCAGTTCCCCAGCTCCGAAAGGAACTTGATGCGGACGAGGCGGACTTCCTCCTCCTCGTAGTCGCGGCCGAGTTCCTTCATCGCGTCGGTGACGGAGTCTGACTGCGCCTCCTCCTTGAAATAGGTGAATATGTCGTCAATCTTGTCCTCATCGATGGTCTGCTTGATGTAGTAGTCGATATTGAGGCGGGTGCCGGAATTGACTATGCTCTCGATGTCCTCGATGAGTTCGCAAAGTTCCATATCCCTTGCGCGGGCGATATCCTCGAAAGGCATCTTCCGGTCGATGCTTTGGATAATGAAAACCTTGTTGATGACCTTGCTGGGAACAGTCCTCATTATGAAGTCATCCGGACGGGAGATTTCGTTCTCCTCGACATATCTGGCAATCACATCCACAAACGGCTGCCCGAACTTCCGGGCCTTGCCTTCCCCGACGCCCTGACATTTCTTGAGTTCTTCAATCGTTGTGGGATAGAGGATGGCCATATCTTCTATGCTGGGGTCGGAGAAGACCACCCAGGCGGGGATTCTCTGTTTCGCTGCTACATCGCGGCGCAATCCCTTCAATATTGAAACCAAAGCCGGGTCCCCTCCCCCTTCCGGACTTGAGGCGGAATGTTTGGCGCTCCCCACAGTTTCATCGTCGTCATCCTCCCCTTCCTCAAACTCCCGGTCCTCAGTAAGCATCACGTCGTACGGATTCTGATAGAACTCTTTTCCTGACGGGGTGACGGAAATCAACCCGTAGCGCTCAATGTCCTTATCAAGGAAATGGAGAATCAGTGCCTGCCGGATTACGGCACTCCAGAAACGGAGGCCCTTGTCCTTACCGGCACCGAACAATTCGTGGTGGTGATGATGATAGGATTTGATTATGGAATTGCTCACCCCACACAGTATGTTGCCCAGATATTCCGCTTTGAAAGACTCCTTGAGCGACTGCACCAGTTCTATCACAGTGCAGATATACTCCTTCCCGTTGAACTGTTTCTTAGGGTAGAGGCAGTTGTCGCACTGCCCGCAGTTGCATTCAGGATAATCCTCCCCGAAATAGTTCAGGAGCACCCTTCTGCGGCACTGGTTGGACTCGGCGTATGAGACAGTCTCCATCAACAGCTGCCGTCCTATTTCCTGCTCGGAAACAGGTTTGCCCTGCATAAACTTTTCAAGTTTCTGTATATCTTTATAGCGGTAGAAAGCTATGCATTTCCCCTCCTGCCCGTCGCGGCCCGCACGGCCTGTCTCCTGATAATATCCCTCCAGACTCTTCGGTATGTTGTAGTGTATCACAAACCTGACATCCGGCTTGTCGATTCCCATCCCGAAAGCAATGGTGGCCACAATAACGTCAACCTCCTCCATAAGGAAGGCATCCTGATTGCGTCCCCGGGTGGCGGCGTCCATTCCGGCGTGATAAGGGAGAGCCTTGATTCCGTTGATATTCAACAGTTCCGCTATCTCCTCAACCTTCTTTCTGCTCAAGCAGTAGATGATTCCGCTCTTACCCGGATTCTCCTTTATGTACTTGATGATATCCTTCTTGGGATTGGTCTTGCTGCGGATTTCATAGTAGAGATTGGGGCGGTTGAACGACGACTTGAACACCTTTGCGTCGATCATACCGAGGTTGCGCTGAATATCGGACTGGACCTTGGGGGTAGCCGTTGCCGTGAGCGCTATTATGGGAGCCTTACCTATATCGGCTATGATGGCACGGATACGTCTGTACTCCGGACGGAAATCGTGTCCCCATTCGGAAATGCAGTGAGCTTCGTCGATTGCATAGAAGGATATTTTGAGATTCTTCAGCAACTGGATGTTCTCCTCCTTGGTCAGGGACTCGGGAGCGACATAGAGCAACTTGGTCGCCCCACTGAGAAGGTCATCCTTAACTTCCTGAACCTGAGTCCGGCTCAACGAGGAATTGAGAAAATGCGCTATGCCTTTCCTATCGTGGACAAAGCCCATTATGGCATCCACCTGATTTTTCATCAGGGCAATCAGCGGCGATATCACAATGGCCGTTCCCTCCATACACAGGGCCGGCAACTGATAGCAGAGGGACTTGCCTCCTCCTGTAGGCATAAGCACAAAGACGTCATTCCCTCCGACAAGGGACTTGATGACAACTTCCTGATTTCCCTTAAAGGAGTCAAAACCAAAGAATTTCTTCAGTTTGTCGTGCAATATGTCAGATGTTATTTCCATAAGCCCGGTCAAAAAAACCATTTTCGCACACATAAAAGTACAAATAAATAACGTCTGACGCAACTTTTTCTGATAAAAGAAGCCGACCCGAAGGCCGGCTTCCCTATCTGAAAAGGAGCTGTTCTACCAGGCCAGGGCGCTGGCGCCGAGGATGGCGGCATCGCTCTCCTTGAGGCTTGAGAAGATTATCTTCACCCTGTCTCTCCAGAGTTTGAGAACATTCTCGTTCATAGCCTTGAGCATAGGCTCATAGAGGAACTCCTTGGAGCGGGCGAGACCGCCGAAGAGGACGATGGCCTCGGGAGCGCTGAAGGCGATGAAGTCCGCAAATGACCTTCCGAGCAGAGTACCTGTATATTCAAATACGGAAAGTGCAAGTTTGTCACCTTCACGGGCAGCTTCATAAACATCCTTGGAGGTGATGTTCTCCACCTCGCGCAGAAGAGAAGGCTCGTTGGAATGCTCAAGCCACTCGCGTGCGGTACGTGCCACACCGATTGCAGAGCAGTATGCCTCCAGACAGCCCTGACGGCCGCAGCCGCAGGTACGTCCGTTGTGACGCACGACTGTGGTATGTCCCAGCTCACCTGCAAAACCGTCGTGACCGTAAACGACATTGCCATCGATGACGATGCCGCTGCCCACACCTGTTCCGAGAGTTATCATAATGAAGTTCTTCATACCGCGGGCCGCGCCGTAGGTCATTTCTCCCATTGCGGCGGCATTGGCATCATTGGTAAGGGTAACGGGAATGCCGTCGAGGTTCTTGCTCAGAATCTTTGCAAACTTCACAGACTTCTTTGAGGCCCACGCCAAATTGGGAGCGTATGCAACCTCACCCGTGTAATAGTTTCCGTTGGGAGCCCCAACGCCTACGCCACGGATTTCACCCTCCTTGCCGGAAGCCTTGATACACTCCTTGACGGCATCTGCCAGAGCGGAAAGGAAAGCCTCGGCATCGTCACCGTAAATATCCGAACGGATAACTGTCTGATAAAGAACATCTCCACGTGTATCAACCACACCAATCTTGGAGGTCTGGCCTCCTACGTCGATACCGACTACAAACTGTTTGTCTACCATAACGTCAGTCAACTTTTATATCCTTGTTTACATTCTTGCTGCCGGCAACTGCATAGTAGAGAAGGTATGCCAGCATTGCAACCACCAGCCAGTAGCTGTTCATATAACCGGCATCGCTCTTTGCGATGAACTCCTGAATCAGAGGCATGATACCGCCGCCGACCACGAGAGTCATAAAGATACCGGAAGCCTGTTCGGTATATTTGCCGAGACCCTCGACTGCAAGATTGAAGATTGCGCCCCACATAAGGGATGTGCAAAGACCGCAGAGGACAAGGAACAGGCAGCTTACGGGAACCTGAAACATTGAGAAACCGTCAGCGGCACTGTAGCCGGGCATACTGACTGTAACAGCCTTAGGAGTGAAGATGGCCGCAATTACGAGAACCAGCGCCACGGAGCATACTGTAACCATCTGGGCGCGTGTACTGATCTTGCCGGAAATGGCGGAAGAGCAGGCGCGTCCGACCATCATAAGCAGCCAGTAGATAGCCGCGATGGCACCTCCGATGGCAGCACCGCCCGCAAAACCTGAAGGGAATGCACCATGACCGGTGGCATCAGCAAGGTAGAAGTTGACCTGTGAAGGGATACCGATTTCGATACCTACATAGAAGAAAATCGCAAATGCACCGAGAACAAAGTGGCGGAAATGCCATGCACTGCTCTCGAACTTCTCAACCTTGCGCTCCTGAGCGGGCTCGGGAATATTGACGAACTTGATGATTACAAAGGCAATTGCGAAGACTGCCATTGCGATGAAGAGCAGAGGGGAAACATCCGACATTGCAGTCGAGTCACTTACCGTTCCGATGAGAACGCCCACCAGAAGAGGAGTGAGAGTACCGGTCAGGGAGTTCAGAGTACCGCCAATCTGGATGTACTGGTTACCCTTGTTTCCGCCGCCGCCGAGGATGTTGAGCATCGGGTTGACTACGGTGTTGAGCATACATACGCAGAAACCGCAGATGAAAGCGCCAAGCAGATAGACGTAGATTGCACTGTCGGCAAGAGCGCTGAAACTTGAAACATACTGTACGCAGATTCCGATGAAACCTACCGCCAGAGCGATGAGAGTTGTCTTCTTGTAACCCACTTTGACAAGCATCTTGCCTGCAGGGATACCCATAAAGAGGTATGCGGCGAAGTTCATCATGTTACCCATCATTCCGGCCCAGCTGTACTGGTGGCCCCAGATGTTTCCGAAAGGTGCAGCCATATTGGTGACGAACGAAATCATCGCGAAGATGAAGCACATTGTCACGATAGCTACGATGTTGGTTTTTTGTTTAGTCATAATATTTGAATTAAAAGATGTTTCAGAAGGTGTGGATTGCAAGTCCGCTGCGGAGCTTGGGCTCGAACCATGTTGTCTTGGGAGGCATTATCGCCCCGCTGTCGGCTATGTTGACAAGCTGTTCCATCGACACGGGGTAAAGAGCGAAGGCTACGGCCATCTCGCCGCTGTCAACTCTGCGCTTGAGTTCTCCCAGACCACGGATTCCTCCAACGAAATCAATCCTCTCACTTGTCCGGAGGTTACCGAGATGCAGAATTCTGTCGAATACTAGATTCGAGCAGATGGTCACGTCCAGCACGCCAATGGGGTCAGTGTCATCGTAAGTTCCGAGCTTTGCAGTCAGACTGTACCACTCCCCACCCAGATACATCGAGAAGTTGTGAAGAGCGCAGGGACGATAAATCTCCTTCCCCTTCGGGCTTACCTCGAAACTTTCAGACAGCCGGCAGATGAACTCCTCCGCGGAAAGCCCCGCCAAATCCTTTATCACACGATTGTAATCTATGATTTTCAACTGGTTGTCCGGGAAGCAGACAGCCATGAACCAGTTGTACTCTTCAGTTCCGTCGTGAGATGGATTCGCCTCGCGGCGTTTCTGCCCCACGCGGGCGGCAGCTGCCGTACGATGGTGCCCGTCAGCAACATAAAAGGCCTTTACACCGGAGAATATCTCAGTTATCCTCGCGATGTCGGCATCCTTGTCAATGACCCAGAACTTGTGACCGAAACCGTCCTCATCGGCAATGAAGTCATACTCCGGCACTCCCGATATGTAGCGGAACATAATCGCGTCAAGTTCCGGATTGTCGGGATAAGCGAAGAAGACGGGCTCGATATTGGCACTCTGGATATCCACGTGCACCATACGGTCATCCTCCTTCTCCTTGCGGGTGAGTTCGTGTTTCTTGATTGCGCCGCTGGCATAATCATCAGTGTGGGCACAGAGAATGATTCCGTACTGGGTACGGCCCGCCATAGTCTGAGCATATATGTAATAGCACTCCTTCGGGTCGCGGACAAGCCATCCTCGGCTTTGCCACAGTTTGAAATTTTCGACGGCCTTGCCGTAAGTGCGCTGCTCGTTCTCCCTCGCTATGGGTTCGAAGTCAATCTCCGGTTTCGTTATGTGGAGCAGCGATTTCTCACCGGCCTCCGCCCTGGCCTCAACGGAATTCATCACGTCGTATGGTCGGGATGAAACCTCCTTGCCCATTTCCTTCGGAGGACGAAGCGCCGCAAAAGGTTTTACTTTTACCATAGCCTATTTGTTTAACTGGAATGTGCGGTCACCGGCGGCGAAGAATCTGCATATCTGGGATGCGGCTGCAAGGCCTGCATTGACGTTGGCCTCAGCCGTCTCGGCACCCATCTTCTTGGGAGTGGCAAAGTATCGGTTGCCGAATTTTCCGGCAAACTCCTCAGCCCTTTCGGGAGCCACGTCAGCCACATATCTCAAGTCCTCCCTCTCGGAAAGGATTTTCATAAGGCCTTCCTCGTCAATCACTTCCTTGCGGGCAGTATTGATCAGGCAGCCACCCTTGGGCATCCGCGAAACCAAATCATATCCTATCGAGCCTTTTGTCTGTTCCGTTGCGGGAATATGGAGGGAGACGAAATCAGAGCCGGAATAGAGTTCCTCAAGGCTTGAAGCCACCTTTGCACCGGTAGATTCGATTTTATCGGCACTGAGGAACGGATCGAAGGCAAGGACTTTCATCCCGAACCCCTGTGCAAGGGCACCCACCAGACGGCCGACATTGCCGTAGGCCTGAATACCTATGGTCTTGCCCTTCAGTTCACGGCCTGTTCCGGGAGTGAACTGATTCCTGTTCATATATATCATAAGGCCGATGGCCAGTTCCGCAACAGCATTGGAGTTCTGGCCGGGGGTATTCATCGCCACCACTCCGTGAGCAGTGCAGGCAGCAAGGTCAAGATTGTCGAAGCCGGCTCCGGCACGTACGACTATCTTCAGTTTCGGGGCGGCCGCAACCACCGCGGCGGTGACCTTGTCCGAACGGACTATCAACGCATCCGCATCGGCTACAGCCTTGACAAGTTCCCCCTCTCCTTCATATTTTTCAAGCAGTACGACGGTGTGCCCGTTTTCCTGAGCTATCTTCCTGATTCCGTCAGTCGCAGCCTTGGCGAAAGGCTTCTGGGTCGCTACCAATATCTTCATAACCTACTGTTTGTGAAGTTTCTCAAATTCCTGCATGCAGGCCACCAGAGCATTGACAGCCTCCACGGGGCAGGCGTTGTAAAGGGATGCCCTGAAGCCTCCCACGCTGCGGTGCCCCTTGATACCCACCATACCGCGTTCCTTGGCAAAAGCGAAGAACTCGTCCTGAAGAGCCTCCTTGCCGGGAACCATCACGAAGCAGACGTTCATTATGGAGCGGTCCTCAACGGCTGCCGTACCGACGAACATAGAGTTCCTGTCTATCTCATCATAGAGTATCTTCGCCTTTTCGACGTCAATCTTGTGGATAGCCTCGACACCTCCGATGCTCTTGAGCCATTTGAGAGTCTCGTTCATTATGAATATGGAGAACACCGGCGGAGTATTGAACATACTCGCTCCGTCAATATGGGTGCGGTAGTCGAGCATTGTGGGGATGTAACGGGTAACCTTGCCCAGAACATCCTTGCGGACAATGGCGAAAGCCACTCCCGCAGGGCCCACGTTCTTCTGCGCGCCACCGTAAATCAGGGCATATTTCGACACATCGACCGGACGGCTCATTATGTCGGACGACATGTCCGCCACAAGATTAACAGGACAATCCATATCATATTTGATTTCAGTCCCGTAGATGGTGTTGTTGGTGGTGATGTGGAAATAGTCCAAATCGGAAGGGATTTCATATCCCTTGGGTATATATGAATAAGTCTTGTCCGCTGAGGATGCGATTGCGTATGCATTTCCCAGCCCCTTGGCCTCCTTGAGAGCCTTCTTCGCCCATACTCCCGTCTCCAGATAGGCAGCCTTGTTTTCCAGAAGATTCATTGCCACATAAAGAAACTGCAGTGAAGCACCTCCACCGAGGAACAGCACTTCGTGTGTATCCGGAATATGAAGAAGTTCGCGCCAAAGCGACCTGCACTCATCCATAACGGCCTCCCACTCCTTTGTCCTGTGGGAAACGCTGATTACCGGAATACCGGTGTTCTTGAAATCCTTAAGAGCTTCTATCGCAGCATCTATCGCTGATTGCGGAAGTACGCACGGACCCGCATTGAAATTGTACGCTTTCATATTTTAATCAATAGATTTTCAAATATAGTGAATTATTTGGCAAAATTTCAACTGCTCCTCAAAATCTTTCACAAGAGAGAGACGGACTTTCACGTCCAGCTCACATTCCAGATCGAACGACTGTTTTTCGGGGACCAGCCCCATCTCCTTGAGAGCTTTCATCACATCGTTCATCCGTTCATATCCGAACTTGACGGTAAGTTGCTCCCGGGCCAGCTTCTCCACAATCTTTGCCCCCGCAATCGCATCCTGCGCCGCGCTCCTGTATGCCTTGATAAGTCCCGGTACTCCGAGTTTGGTGCCGCCGAAATACCGGACCACAACTATAAGTATATCGCTCAGTCCCGCAGAAAGAATCTGTCCGTAAATCGGGCGGCCGGCCGTAGAAGAAGGCTCTCCGTCATCATTGACACGCCAATTTCCCCCTTCCAGTCCTATCCGGTATGCAAAACAATGATGACGGGCATCGAAATATTCCTTTCTCACAGAGGCAATTATCTCCTTCGCCTGAACTTCCGTCTCCACAGGATAGGCAAACGCAAGGAATTTGCTTCCCAAATCCTTATAAAGACCTTCGGATTTCCCCCCGATACTTTTGTAGCAATCTGATGCCGAATTCATATTGTAAATGTACGCAAAAAACGTAAATTTGCATTACAAATCGGTTTAAAGATGATTTTAAGATTCAGAGCCACGATACCCCAGAGCAAGATCTTCTATAAGGTCTATGCTGTAGATGGAGGTATGGACCTCTTCGACTTCAACACCTTCATTCTCGGAGACCTCGGCTTCGCACCCGATCAGATGGTGCTTTTTGAAGGATACGACGGAGGCGGTAAACTTTGCGGAGAATACGGACTGTTCGATATGGGTGACGGGTCGATGGACAAGATTACCTTCGAGAAACTGGCAAGGAAAGGACAGACCGAACTGCATTATATATATGATATGCGGAACGACCGCTACATCAGGCTGGTGATGGAAGGAGAGGAGACGCTCCCTCCCACCACCCTTCTTCCCTGCCTTCTTGAGGAGAAGGGCCACGCTCCGGAGCAGTTCTCAGTGGCGTATGAAGATTATGAGGCCGTCCAGACAATCATCCCGAAGGCTTCCGCTTCAGTCGAAGACGAAGATTTCGATGATGAGGATGACGAAGAGGATGGCGATGAGGAGGGTGAGGAGATTTACGATGAGAATGAATAGTTCTCGCCGATGCCCACTCTCAAGGTAATCCTAGGCCCCACCGCAGTCGGCAAGACAGATTACAGCATTGATCTGGCGCTGAGGTTGCGATGTCCGATAATTTCCTGCGATTCAAGGCAGATTTTCCGGGGGATGGCGATAGGGACCGCCCAGCCCTCAAAGGAACAGTTGGAAAAAGTCAGGCACTATTTCATAGCCTGCAAGAACCCCGACGAACACTATACCGCCGGGCTCTTCGAAATTGAGGCCCTGAACCTTCTGGAAAAGTTATTCAAGGAGTACGACACCATCGTAATGGCCGGAGGCAGCGGCCTGTATGTGGACGCCCTGTGCAACGGACTGGACAATTTCCCCGCCGCAGACCTCGAACTTCGCGAAAGACTCACTGCAAGAGTGAAGGAGGAAGGTCTCTCCACGCTCCGCAGGGAGTTGCAGATTCTGGACCCCGAATCATACGCGACTATCGACATCGCCAATCCGCAGAGAGTGGTCCGCGCATTGGAAGTGACCCTGGCCACAGGCCGCAAGTTCTCCGAATTCAAAACCAATACCGTGAGAAAAAGATGGTTCGACATTGAAAAACACTGTCTTACAAGGCCACGGGAAGAACTCTATGAGCGGATTGACGCCAGAGTGGATGCAATGTTCGAAGCCGGGCTCGTGGAGGAAGTCAGGAGCCTGACCCCATACCGGAATATGCTCGCCCTGAACACAGTGGGGTACAGGGAGGTCTTTTCATATCTTGATGGAGAGACGGACATAAAAGAAGTGTTGCGCCTGATAAAGCGCAACACCCGTCACTATGCCAAGCGCCAGATTACCTACTGGGCGCGTGATCCTCAAATTGAATACGTTACTTTGCCAACTCGGTCTTCTCTATGAAGGGATGAACCTTGATTACCTCAACCTTGAACTTGAGAGCTTCGTTGGGGCCGATCTTGTCACCCTGAGGGCGCTCGCCGTAAGCGAGGTTCGCGGGAATCCAGAGAGTGATTTCGCCACCCTCACCGACAAGCTGCATCCCTTCAGTCCAACCTTTGATAACCCTGTTGAGAGGGAAGGTGACTGATTCTCCTCTTTCGTATGAAGAGTCAAAGACAACGCCTTCGAGAGTTGTACCCTCGTAATTCACCTCGACTGTATCCTTCTCGCTTGCAGCCTTCACTTCGCCTTCGCGGACAATCTGATACTGGAGGCCGCTTTCAGTGGTCTGAACGCCTTCCTTGGAACCATTCTCAGCGAAGAATTTCTCAGCCTTTGCCAGATTGGATTCACCTACAAGTTCCATCCTCTTCTGGATAAATCCGTTGACTGTAGCATAGAACTCCTCCTGAGAAACCTCAACCCCGTTTCCGGCAGCCTTTATTCCCGCGACAATCTTATTGATGTTGAGAGCTCCCATTTTGGAGTAAGTGATTGAACGGCCGAGGTTATAGCCGAGCATGTAACTTACGGAATCCACCTGAGCCTTGGATATTCCGGTGGGCTGTTTTTCAGATGATGTCTTGGAGGAGCAGGATGAAATTGCAATTGCTCCGAGTGCGCATACAGCGACAATCAAAAGTGTTTTTTTCATTATAGTAGATATTTATGAAATTGTCTATGTTACAGGTTTTTTCCAAACAGCCGGCAAATATAGTAAATTTTGAAAATGTCAACAAAATTATTAGATTTGCAGGGATTGAACGATAGAAAAACACTATACGATGAAGAAGATTCTGATTGTTCTGGCATTATGGGCGACAATAGCCCCGGCCTGCAGTCCCAGGGGCAGTTTTGTCCTCAAGGGAACCGTGAAGGATTCGCTGGCCTCCCTTCCCGGCGCGGCGATAGTCATCACCGATATGACAAGCGGCGAAAAAGACACCGTTGCAATTGAGAAGGGCTTTTTCACCCTGACCGGCGACGCCGACATAACAAGTTGCAAGCAGGTGATGCTCGCCTTCATAGACGCCCCTGCCGTCAAGCACAAGCTCTACGCATCCTTCATTCCCGAGGAGGGAGTAATCAGACTGAATCTTGACAACCAGACAGTCAAGGGCGGAGCTGCCAACAGGTCGATGCAGGAATTCACGGCCATCTCGACAACGATGGCGGACTCTCTGGTGGTGAAATACAACCTGTTCAAAGCAGGAACAATTTCCGAGGACGAATTTGATGCCGCTGAAGAATCATTCAACAGGGCCATCACCGATCTGGCCACAAAAACCATAAAGGGCAACGGGGACAACTATCTGGGCCTTGCGGCATTGAAAGAAATTATCTATGACATTGACCTGAAACAGCTTGACGAGCTACTCTCCGATTGCTCCGAGTTCATCAGGAACAACAGCGCAGTCACCCGCATCCGCAACCTCAAAGTTGCGGAAAGCGCCTCCTGCGAGGGGAAGATGTTCATCGATTTCAACGGAGCCGCTCCTGACGGGAAATTCACCAGACTCTCCGACTTCGTAGGCAAAGGAAAGTATGTCCTGGTCGATTTCTGGGCCTCCTGGTGCGGTCCGTGCCGTCAGGAGATTCCCAACATCAGGGAAGCATACGACAGATTCACAAAAAAAGGCCTCACCGTTGTGGGAGTTGCCGTGTGGGATGGCGACAACAGCGCATCAAAGAGAGCAATGAAAGAGCTAAATATGAAGTGGAGCCAGATTTTTGTGGGAAACGACCGCACAGCCACAGACTCCTACGGAATTTCAGGCATTCCCCACATAATCCTCTTCGCCCCCGACGGGACTATCTACAAAAGAAACCTGCGTGGGGATGACATTTGCAAAACAATAGCAGAAGTACTCAAATAATATTTTTAAGTTTCGCATTTATGCGAAACAACCTATTTAGAGGCCGTTAGGCCGTAGATAAATCCCTCTCCCGGGGAGAGGGATTTAGGGCGAGGGTATCGTAATAGAGATTGTGCGGTGGGAAAAAGTTTCGCAAGTACTGCACAACTCTTTGAATATTAATCAAATAATCACTTGCGAAACTTGAGTAATATTGTCAAAGTATGAAAAGAGTTGCACTGACCGCCGTTCTGCTGGCTTTCGCGGCTGCTATGCCGGCACAGACCGTTCCCAACGGAGCCGTAATCTATGCCCTGCCCAGAACAACCATAACACTTACGGTAGAAGCCAGATACAGCGTATTCACGGCAGGCCCCTACGCACAGTACGCACAGAAATATCTCGGATATGATGCAAGACGCTCCTCCTTCACGGATTGCACCATCACAGACATAACGGTCCATCCATACGTGGAGGCAGACCCGGCCGGAAGATATGCCATCAACCTTTCCGAAAAAATACCCTCCAACTTCCTGCAATTCTGCAGCCAGGGGTTGATTGTAATGTCCGACAGTTATACCGGAAAGGCTACTGATTTCAGATTCCCCAGTCAGGCCGGCGTCGAAGCTTTCATAGGCAAGGCTCCCGAAGGGAATCTTGCCGACGAGACCACAACCCTCTACAGAATGGTAAAAAAGGCGACAGGTTTTGAGAAAGTTGCTGTATCCCAGAGTCAGGTGGTGGAAAAATCCCTTGAAAAGAAAGCCGAAGAGGCCGCAAGGCATATATTCAATATCCGCGAAAGGAAGACTCAGATTATTACAGGAGACACGGACGCCACATTCAGCGGAGAAGCACTCGGAGCCGCAGTCGCGGAGCTCAACAGAATGGAGGACGAATATCTGAGCCTTTTCTATGGAATCACCGAGACCTCCACTCAGAAAATGTCATTCGACGTCACACCCAAAACAGGAGTAAACAAATATACGGCATTCAAGATTGTTGACGGACAGGGACTTGCCAGCGCCTCCGCACCTCAGGGACGTGCAATCTCCATTGAACTCACCGCTGACAGCGAGGCCCCCGTCAATGCTGCCGGAGCCAAATCCAGCAGCGGCCCTGCGGTGAACTACCGAATCCCCACCGTAGTCTCCTGCAAGATAGTCGATTCCGGCAAAACTCTGCTTGAAACCAGAATTCCCGTCTATCAGCTGGGCCAGACCTGCTCATTCCCGATCAACACTCTACTGAACAAATAATTACAGAAGTTATGCCTATAAGGAATCTCGAACCGAAGAGTGTGTGGACGAATTTCCACTCACTCACACAGATACCCCGCCCCAGCGGGCACACGCAGAAAGTGGCGGATTTCCTCGTGAAATTCGGAAAAGACCTCGGCCTTGAATCGTTCAGGGACGAATGTGGCAACGTAATAATAAGAAAGCCGGCCACACCCGGAATGGAAGGCCGCAAAGGCATCATCCTTCAGGCCCACATGGATATGGTACCCCAGAAAAACAACGACAAGGTGCACGACTTCACCAAGGACCCGATATCCACACGCATAGTGAAGGAAGAGGACGGAGAGTGGGTATATGCCTGCGGCACAACGCTCGGCGCGGATGACGGACTTGGCATTGCAGCCGCAATGAGTGTGTTGGAATCCAGGACCATCAAGCACGGACCCATCGAAGCGCTCTTCACAGTCGATGAGGAGACAAGGATGGTCGGAGCAAAGGCTCTCAAACCGGACGTACTCAAAGGTGACATTCTTCTGAACCTCGACTCCGAGACGGAAGGTGAACTCTATGTGGGATGCGCCGGCGGGCTTGATGCAAACATAGAATTCAAGTACAGGACTGAAGATATTCCCGCCGGATACAAAGCCCTGAAGATAATCGTCACCGGACTTCGCGGAGGCCACTCCGGGATGGAAATCAACGAAGGCCGCGGCAACGCCAACAAAACTATGGCAAGAGTCCTACTCCCGCTGATTCGCAATTTCAAGGGCCGTATGGCCAGTTTTGACGGAGGAAATATGCGCAACGCCATTCCCCGCGAGGCCGAGGCCATAATAGCAGTCCCCGCGGAGAAAGTTCCCGCAGCTACCGAACTGGTTTCAAAAACCCTTGAAACAATCAAATCAGAACTGCACCGCATCGATCCGGGTCTTGTCATAACCGTCGAACCGTCACGGGTCCGCAAAGTGATTGCCGGGACAACCGGAAAGAAACTTGTCCAGGCCATCTATGCCTGCCACAACAACGTGGATCGTATGAGCCTTGAGATTGAAGGTCTTGTGGAAACGTCCAACAACCTGGCAATCGTCAAGACAGGCAAGGATATAATCACCGTAAACACCCTGCTCCGAGGCGCCACTGACTCCCTGAAGGAAGATCTCGCCGAATCCGTTCGCGCAGCATTCGAACTGGCGGGCGCAAAAGTCCGGTTCGACGGAGGCTACAGCGGATGGAGCCCCAACCTTGAATCCCCCATCCTCAAGACTATGAAGGCCCAGTACCGGAAACTCTACGGGACGGACCCTGCAGTAATGGCCATTCACGCAGGCCTTGAGTGCGGAATCTTCGGGGAGGCATATCCCGATTGGGATATGATCTCCTGCGGGCCCACCCTGAAATCACCCCACTCCCCCGCTGAGAGATGCTTCGTACCTTCAGTCGGGAAATGGTGGAATTTCCTCAAGGCCGTGCTGGAGGATGCTCCTTCAAAATAGTTTGCACATTCAATTATTATTCTTATATTTGCAGCCCTTTCGGATTCCGAAGGGGCTGATTTATTAATTAAACTTTTAAAAAATGATCAAACAGTACGAAACCGTTTTCATTGCAACTCCCGTTTTGTCTGACGTTCAGATGAAGGAAGCGGTTGCCAAGTACACAGGCCTCATTGCCGAGAACGGAGGCAAGGTAGTGTACGAAGAGGACTGGGGTCTGCGCAAGCTCGCCTACCCTATCCAGAAGAAGACCACTGGATTCTATCACCTTATCGAATTCCAGGCAGAGCCCGCACTCATTGCGAATCTCGAAACCCAGTACAAACGTGATGAACGCATCATCCGTTTCCAGACAGTATCAATGGACAAGCACGCCATCGCATACGCCGAGCGTCGCCGCGCCAAAATCAACGGAACCAAGGCCGAAGCTCCCGCAGAGCAGAGCGCTGAATAATTAAGGAGGATATACAAATGGCACAGCACGATGACATCCGCTATCTGAATCCTGTAAACGTAGAGGTAAAGAAGAAAAAATACTGCCGCTTCAAGAAAGCCGGCATCAAATACATCGACTACAAGGACGCCGAGTTCCTGAAGAAGTTCCTCAACGAGCAAGGCAAGATTCTCCCCCGCCGTCTTACCGGCACATCACTCAAATTCCAGAAGAAGGTTTCTCAGGCAATCAAGAGAGCAAGGCATCTTGCACTTCTTCCTTACGTAACTGATATGCTCAAATAAAGGAGGGTATTATGGAAGTTATTCTTAAACAAGACGTTCAGAACCTTGGTAACAAGGACGATATCGTAACCGTAAAGAACGGCTACGGCGCAAACTGGCTGATTCCTCAGGGTCTGGCAATTATGGCCACCCCCACCGCCAAGAAGATTCACGCAGAGAATATGAAGCAGCGCGCTCACAAGGAGGCTGCTCTCCGCGCTTCCGCTGAAGCCCTCGCTTCAAAGATGGAAGGCACTACTGTCAAGCTCGCCACCAAGGTCAGCGAGAAAGGCAAAGTTTTCGGAAGTGTCAACAACATTCAGGTAGCCGAGGCTCTTGTAGCCGCCGGTTTTGAATGCGACCGCAAGAACATCACTCTCACAGGTGAGCCTCTCATCAAGCAGGTCGGCACATATCAGGCTGTAGTGAAGATTTACAAGGACATCAAAGCCACTGTAAACGTAGAAGTTGTTGGAGAAGAGGAATAATTCTTCGGACAATTGGACAGAAAAAAAGGAATCAGATTATTCTGATTCCTTTTTTTCTGCCTCTGCTTCAGCCTCTTTATAGATCAAATATGCCCCGACAATTCTATATGCATTGTCTGCCGTCTCAACAAGATCCACACGGATCTGCTCTCCACCGCTGAGAAAGCTTTTGGCCATAACGGTGTCTATTTTATCACATGCTACAGTGAAATCCATCCATGCAGCCGTATCGGCATCGAATGAGAGTCCGAAATAGGAGTGATTCTGCCCGAAATAGCTTGGATCTATGGAAGTGATGTAACTGCATACCATCTCATAGCGGGCCTTGCCTTCGTCAGTGTTCTCCATCAGCCCCTCATACCTTGTAGTGAAAATGTGATTCGCCTCCTTTTCCACACAGGAAGAGAGAAGCGCAAGTGCGACAAATGTCACAAAAAAAAGTTTGATGTTTTTTTTCATTTTATTTTGAATATTTGATTTCTAAAACCTCAAATCAGTGAACTTCAGCCTTTTACCGGATAGAAAAAACTGAAGGACAATACTGTGGGGATAATATCCGACATTGTTCCTCTCATCTTCTACAGGAGAAGGCTCGATTTCTCTCTTCATCCTGCGGTAATCCCGATGAGCCCTTACTACAGCCTTGAAAAACGACCATCTGAAGGTGAAAAGATATACTGCGGCGGAAGCACCGTCAAGAGACATCCTGAAGAAAATCCTGAATCTGCGGATACTCTCGGGAAGATTCTTGTAGAGCATCAGCAGATTGTTCCGATAATTCAGGTAAAGTTTATGGGGAGAATTGTTCGGAAGGGTCCCCCCACCGACGTGGAAAACCTTCGACTGAGGCACACACCACACCTGATATCCCAGCAACTTGGCTCTCCAGCAGAAGTCAATCTCCTCCATATGTGCGAAGAAACATTCATCCAACCCTCCCAGATGATGGTACAGAGAACTGCGGACCATCATACAGGCACCGGTAGCCCAGAAGCACTCCTTCGGAGTATCATACTGTCCCCCATCTTTTTCCAACGAGGAGAGAATCCTGCCCCTGCAGAAAGGATAGCCGAAACGGTCGATAAACCCTCCGGCAGCCCCTGCATACTCGAAAGATTCGGGATTCAAGGCCGAAAGAATTTTAGGCTGGCAGATTCCAACCTGCGGATTAGTCTCCATAAAATCCACCAGAGGCTCAAGCCACCCCTGAGGGACATCGATGTCGCTGTTCAACAACACATAATAATCCGCATCAACCTCACGTAGCGCTCTGTTGTATCCTCCGGTAAAACCGTAGTTCCTGTCAAACCGGATTATCCTAATCTCGGGAAAACTCTCCTCCACATATTTCAGGGAGCCGTCGAATGAGCCGTTGTCGGCAACAACTATGAAAGATTCCGGGTTAGGAGTATTGGACACAAGAGTTGGAAGATACTTTCTGAGCATCTTCTCCCCGTTCCAGTTCAATATCACTATTGCCGTATCCATCAGAGGCAAATATAAGAATTATTGTGTAAATTTGGAAAAGAGAAAAAAAGGCTATGGCTCAGACAATAATGTTCTACAATCTGGAGGACCTGTACGATACCGTCAATGACCCCACGAAGGATGATTTCGAATTCACCCCTATGGGAGACAAGCGATGGACACAGGAGAAGTATCTGCTCAAACTTCAGAACCTGAGCGCCGTCTTCGGAGCGGTGGCATCGTCATACGGAGGTTTCCCAAGCGTTGTAGGTGTCTCGGAAGTCGAGAACATCGGAGTAATGCGGGACCTTGCCGCACAGAAACGTATGGCCGGCGCGCACTACAAGGTGATTCATTTCGAGTCCAATGACGCCCGTGGCGTCGATGTCGGGATGTTTTATCGCCCTGACAAATACAAACCTATAGGCAGCGAACCGGTAAAGCTGGTCCTGCGCAGCGGGCGGGAATACATCGGCCGGGACATCCTTGCCTCCTGGGGGTTGCTCGACGGCGAGATGTTCGCGTTTTATGTCTGCCACTTTCTCTCCCGGCGTGCCGGCGTGGCCGCTTCGGCAGGCTTCAGAAGAGCCGGAGCGGAAACTGTCCGCGACCACGCTTCAGCACTCAGAAAGCAGTACCCTGATATCAAGGTGGTGATTATGGGCGATATGAACGACTGCCCGTCCGATGAATCCCTTTCAAAGCTGCTGAAAGCCCACAAAACCATATACAACATACCGGTCGGGGAATATTTCAATCCTTTCTGGGTTCTTGAGGAGGAAGGCAAGGGTACAAGCCTACACAACCACAGATGGGTGCTCTACGACAATATCATCGTCTCCCACAACCTGATTCCCCCGTCAGAGGGCCTCAACCTATGCAGAATTGACAAAAGGCACTACTGCGAAATCTTCAGGAAGAACTTTATGATGAGCCACGGCACCCCCAAGCGAAGCTATTACGGCAACAGCTTCGAGAACGGATTCAGTGACCACCTCCCCGTTATCATCAAAATTGCATAGAAGACAACAGCTTCTTATTTCTTCAGGTCTGTGATATTGAAGGGGAACATCGGACCGCCGTCCAATCCCCAGGAGAGATTTACGCTCTGACCTTCACAATCCTCGAAGTATTCGAGTTTGATGATATGTTCTCCCTCGGAAAGGTCAGCAACGCCCATCTTCTCCATATATGTATGGGAGCCGTCGTTGTCAATGACTTTCTTTCCGTCGATAAGCAGGCGTGAACCATCATCGGACCCGAGAAGGAAACGGTATTTGCCGCTCTTCTTGACAATCATTTTTGAAGAGAAGATTACTGCGAAATCATCCTCTTCCGGCCTCACCGGAATCCCGTCCAGAGTAAAATTGGAAACATATCCGACGGCATCGGCGCGCCCGAACTTGGTGAAGTCGGGAAGAGATTCGCCCATATAATGTCTGTAGAGTTTGTATTCGATGGGTGCTTCCCCGACAGGAGCCTCGGCATAGAGAAGATTTTCCGCCACGGCACTGTACTGTCCGTTCCTGTAAGTGACTGACTTGACAATCGTGTTCCCGTCAATCTTGAAGGGGCCCGTGTAACGGAGGGACTCTTTGGTAGGGACACTGCCGTCAAGAGAATAGTAAATCTCGGCATCCTGAGCATCAGCCGTTATGGTCACCTCAGAGGCAACTCCGCGGAAAGGACGCACGAAAGGCAGGGGGACATAATTCAGGTCTCCCTTGGGCTCGAACGCCTCGGTGAGGAACTGACCGCGGCATTCACGGGGCATCTCGACACCGAGAAGACCGGCGACAGTCACGGCATTATCATATATCATATTGGTGTGCTCCATAACTTTACCCTTGGTCACACCCTTTCCGTACATAATGACAGGCACTTCAAGTTCACTCTCGTTGTCACCGCCGTGTCCGAAACGGATTCCGCCGTGGTCACCGGTAATCATTATCACTATATCCTTCATCAGGCCTCTCTTCTCCAACTCGGTGACAAATTCTCCAATAACTCTGTCGCACATTGCGATGGCATCCAGATAGCCCTGGTCCTCGTGTCCATACTTGTGTCCGGCGTGGTCAGTTTCATCGACTGAGACGAAAAGGAATTCGGGCTGCTCCTCAAGATATGTATCGAAAGCCTTCCTGAGAGTGGTTTCTCCGTTTTCACAATTTTCGGAGTAGTCGAAGGAATCCATATCGTACATACGGATCTGTCCCCGCCACTCGTAAAAGCCATATACCCTGGCATCCGGACGCTGCTGTTTCACCACGTCGAATATCGTGGGGAAGCGGCCTTTGGCATTGTGAACTGCAGGTTCAATCATTCTTGTCTCATATTCCCAGTCATTGCCGGTGACACCGTGCATCTCAATCGGGGCACCGCTGAGCATACACATCCAATTCTGGGACGAAGAAGTTTCACGAGCAACACGGGTGTGCAGTGAAACCGCACCGTTCTCAATCATATAATTGAAATTGGGGGTTTCAGCTCTCTGCAGACCCACGGCACTCAAGGCGTCAAGTCCGATGAAAATCACGTGTTTTGCTCTGGGGGTCTTCTGCTGCTGGCAGCAGGAAGCGGCCACCAATGCCATACAGAGGCAGGCGACGGCGATAGTTTTCAATTTCATAGTGTATCTTTGATTTTATTAGAATAATTCCTTATCCTTGATATCCTTGACCCTGAGTTGGATATTGGCAATGCCCCTGTAATAGTTCTCCGCGATGGAATAACAGATATCGACGGGATTGCCGGCGTGCATATGGTCAAAGTGCTCGGCAAGATTGAAAGCGATTGCCGACACGTGGTGATACGGTTCGTCCTCCTGAATCAGCTCAAGTTTGAGATGCTTGGGCTCCGGCCTTCTGGAGCCGTCGTCAGCATCAGTCATCCCGACTTTGCGTCCGTTACCGTTGTCATACACGTTCTCGGTGATGAAGACAGGGGACTGATTGCCGGGGCCGAACGGCTGGAACTGTTTCAGCAGCCGGAAGAATTTGGGAGTAATCTGATTGAAGTCCAGATAGGAATCTATCGTGACTATAGGGGTAAGATCGACTTTTGATATTTTAGCGGCCACGTCTTCCTCGAAACGACGGCAGAACTCATCGAAATTCTCCTCCTTGATTGTCAGGCCAGCAGCATACATGTGCCCCCCGAAATTCTCCAGAAGGTCCGCACAGGATTCGATTGAAGCATACAGGTCGAAACCGGCTACGGACCGGGCCGAACCGGTGATGAAACCGTTGGATTTGGTCATCACTATGGTGGGCTTGTAATATGCTTCCACCAGACGGGAAGCCACAATGCCAAGCACACCCTTGTGCCAATTGGGATTATAGAGGATTGTGGATTTCCTTCCGGCGTATAGGGGATGCTCCCTGACCATTTCTATCGCCTCTCTGGTTATCTCCCTGTCAATCTTCTTTCTGTCATTGTTATGCTCGTTGATTGCAGCTCCTATCTCACGGGCATCCTCCTCATCCCGGGCAGTGAGCATATCCACAGCTGTCCTGCCGGATTCCATTCGACCGGCGGCGTTGATTCGCGGACCGATTTTGAAAACAATCTCGTCGATTGTTATCCTGTGCTTCTCTAACCCGGAGAGTTTTATTATGCTCATCAGTCCCTTGCGGGGATTCTCATTCAACTGTTTCAAACCGTAATAGGCAAGCACTCTGTTCTCCCCCGTCACTGATACCAGGTCGGACGCAATGCTCACGACAAGAAGATCCAGAAGGCTGGCGATATCCTCGAAAGGAATCCCGTGACTTGCGGCGTATGCCTGAACAAGTTTGAATCCTACGCCACAGCCGGAAAGGTCATCGAACGGATAGGTGTCATCCTCCCTCTTGGGGTCAAGCACCGCTACA
Source organism: Bacteroidales bacterium (assembly GCA_045617505.1). Lineage (GTDB taxonomy): Bacteria > Bacteroidota > Bacteroidia > Bacteroidales > UBA932 > Cacconaster. Next base: position 81,936 of record JAZLIS010000103.1, read on the forward strand.
GCAGGGGGAAGTTCGGAGTCCGGAAGATGGTGGTCGCAGATTATGACGTCTATTCCGAGTGACGCGGCGTACCGTACTTTCTCTATGGCCTTGATTCCGCAGTCAAGAGTGATTATCAGGCTGCAACCGTGTTCTTTCGCACAGTCAATCCCCTTGTAGGAGACTCCGTATCCTTCATCATATCTGTCAGGAATATAGTATTCTATCTCTTTTGTAAGAGAACGGAAGAAAGAATATACCAGAGAGACCGCCGTTGTCCCGTCAACGTCATAATCTCCGTAGATGAACAGTTTCTCCTTATTCTTAACCGCCTTGTCAAGCCGTTGTACGGCCTTCTCCATATCTTTCATAAGGAAAGGGTCGTGAAGCATCGACAGGTCGGGCCGGAAGAATGCGCGCGCTTTGGCAAAGGTATCAATCCCCCTCTGCACCAGCAGATTTGCAAGAATCTGGTCTATCCCGAGCTCTTGCGCAAGCTGGCGGACAACGGCAGGATTGCCCTGTTCCTTAACGTTCCATTTCTTCTCTATGCCCATAATTTACTTAGAACGGAAGGTCATCTGTTCCTTCGTCAGACAGATCGGAAGAGGAGACTATCGGTGTGGACTGGACCGGTGCGGATGGCGCAGGGGCCGGTGAATAACTGCGTTCTGCCGGTGCCGCACCTTCGCTGCGGCGGCTTCCCAGAAGTTGGATTGAGTTCGCTCTGATTTCTGTGGCATAATGCTTCACGCCGGACTGGTCATCCCAGGTGCGGGTACGGATGGAGCCTTCCACGAAAATCTGTGTCCCTTTACGGATATAATTCTTGGACAAATCAGCCAACTGCCCCCAGGCAACCACCGTATGCCATTCAGTCACTTCTCTGACTTCCCCGTTACGGTCCTTGAATCTCTCATTTGTGGCAAGAGTGAGAGTGGCGACAGATGAGCCGCCTTCCAGGTGCCGAATGTCAGGGTCTTTCCCCACATTTCCAATCAATAAAACTTTATTAAGACTCATAATGCATAAATTTCGCTAAAATTACTAAATTTTAGTTTGTTTTAGAAATCTTTTTCTCAAATCCTGACAAGAGAAAAAAAGCGTGTCGCTTTAAATGATTAATAGATAATTATTTGCGATTGGTAAAAAAATTCGTGTCTATAATCCGAACTTCTTCAGGACCGGTTCGAGAGATCTGGTCTCAATCCCCTTCCTGACTGCTTCTTTCTGTCCGGTTTCAAGCTGGCTGGTCAGATCCTTCAGAAATGTCTCCAAATCGACCTCCTGAGGGACATTCATCTTTCTTCTGATTTTGTACCGTCTGTTGTAAAACGTTACCGGATGGTCATATCCGCAAGCGAAATCAATATCCGCAGCGGAAAGCCCCATCGCCAGCAGACTGCAGAAGTCAAGATCAAGCCGGGTGAGAAGAGGATAACGTTTTTGGAGATAGTCGCCCAGCCCGTAACAGAAACGGTTGGACAGGGCGGGCAGGACCGTTATCATTGCCTGAGATTTTGAAATCTTGATGGAAAAGCTCTTCCTCAGACGTTTCATCAGCAAAGCAGGATTCTCGCCACTTATGGACAACGTGGCCATAACGTCAGATACTATCTCGACGGCGGCATCGATTGCCCGCCTCTCTCCGTACTCCAGTTCATATAGGAAAACAAGTATTTTCCGTATCCGGTTACGCTGACGGATATCCCTTGCTATAAGGAATGCAACAAGACCCGAAAGAATAAGGTCAATTGAAAAAAAATAAGATACTCATAAAATTATTTGATGCGGAACTTGCTTAATTTCTGCAAGTCAGGATGTTTCCCAGTCATAACAGTGAAACCCGCATCAGCTTGTTCCACAAGCCATTCCGTGCCGTGAACATATCGGCATCCGTACTTTTCACACAAATCCCTCAACCCCGGATTACGGTAGTTGGCCTCAATGACGATACGGTCCGTAAGGTCAATGTTCCGCACACACTCCGGCACGAGCGGAAGCGTGTGGATAAGTATGTCGAACCTGCATGCGGACAAGGAATCAGCATCCAGATGGACAGCCTCCATATTTTCCACGGAATCACAGAATGTCCGTGCCTTGAAGAAATCCCTGTTGGCGACTATTGTCGGGAAACCGGACATCGCCGAAGCAAGCGCAGCCGCCTTTCCCGCGCCGCCACACCCTGTGACCAGGACTTCGGGGCAGCCGTCCGAAGATGCCGCCAGATTATTGAGGATAGACCGAACAGCAGTGAAATCCGTATTATACGCCTTGATTCCGACTTTCTCCTTGACAAGAAGATTGGTGGCTCTCAGAAGGGCCGCGGCTTCATCCGACGTATCGGCACGGAGGAATGCCTCTTCCTTGAAAGGGGCCGTCACGTTGATTGCGTCATATTTCTGAAGGAAAAGAGAGAAGGCCTCTTCAAAGGAATCCTTTTCAATCAGGTCGTACGTATCGTCCGGGTAGGAATATCCCGCGCGGAACAGCTCAGGGCTCAGACTGTGCCCTATCGGATGTCCTATGAGGCCGAAACGTCTCATCTTTTCAGAGATTTCCTCTGGCGGACAGCCTCGAAGCAGAGTATGGCCGCCGACACCGAAACATTCAAGGAATCCATCAGGCCTGCCATCGGAATCCTGATTCTGGCATCCGAACGTTCTCTCCAGTAATCCGTCAAGCCTTTGTCTTCAGTACCGAATACAAGCGCCGTTCCGCAGGTCATATCGGTGTCGTAGTACAGTTCGGAATCCTGCAACTGCGCCGTCAGGATTCTGAGCCCGGCCGATTTAATGACGGAAAATGCTTCCTGCGACGTGCAGCAGACGGTCGGTACACTGAAGATTGCTCCGAGACTCGCCCGTATCAGATTGGGATTGTACAGGTCCGTCAGGGGGTCACAGATGAAGACCGCATCCACTCCTGCCGCATCGGCGCTGCGAAGGACTGCTCCGAGATTGCCGGGCTTCTCCACGCTCTCCAGTACCAGTACCAGGGAATTTGCGGGCAACTCTTCGGGGGGCGTATTTTTCTCTCTCATCACGGCGATGATGCCTTCCGTTCCTTCCCGATAAGCTATCTTGCCATACACTTTATCAGTCACTACATATACAGGACAGTCCGTGTTCCGGGGGACGGTGCTTTCGTCTGTGCAGAATATCTCGACGGTCTGAAAGCCGCAGGCCAGAGCACGTTCAATCTCACGGCGGCCTTCAACTGCAAAAATCCCGCGCTTACGACGTTCGCGGGATTTTGTCTCAAGGGTCACCAGATCCTTGATTTTCTGATTCTGTAAAGATGAGATGAATTCCATCTACTCCTGTGATTCGTTCCGGTCCGTTTTTGTCACCTGGGGACGCATCTGGGGGAAGAAGAGGACATCCTGAATGGTCGTGGCTCCCGTCATCATCATCGTCAGACGGTCGATGCCCATTCCGAGACCGGATGTGGGAGGCATACCGTATTCAAGCGCACGGACAAAGTCCATATCTATATACATCGCCTCGTCGTCTCCTGCGTTCTTCAGGCGGGCCTGCTCGTTGAATCTTTCAAGCTGGTCGATAGGGTCATTGAGCTCGCTGTAGGCATTGGCAAGTTCCTTCCCGTTCACGAACAGTTCGAATCTTTCGGTCAGGGCCGGATTCTCGCGGTGACGTTTTGTCAGCGGACTCATCTCGACCGGATAGTCGGTGATGAAGGTGGGCTGTATCAGGTTCTTCTCGCAATACTCTCCGAAGATTGCATCAATCAGCTTGCCCACTCCCATCTCCTTTGACACGGGAACGTTGAGCTCTGCACAGACCTTGCGGAGAGCGACTTCATCCATTCCTGCGACGTCGACTCCAGCGTATTCCTTGATTGCCTCAAGCATAGGAAGTCTGCGGTAAGGAGCCTTGAATTCAATCTCGTTGCCCCAGACGTCAAATTTGGTTTTGCCGTTGATGGTCAGGGCTATCTTCTCAAGCATCTTCTCCACGAATTCCATCATCCACTTGTAGTCCTTGTAGGCCACGTAAATCTCCATACAGGTGAATTCCGGGTTGTGGGTGCGGTCCATTCCCTCGTTGCGGAAATCCTTCGCGAATTCATAGACTCCGCTGAAGCCTCCGACTATCAGCCTCTTGAGATACAACTCGTTGGCGATTCTCAGATAGAGTGGGATGTCGAGAGTGTTGTGGTGGGTTATGAAAGGGCGGGCGGTGGCTCCGCCGGGGATTGACTGAAGGATGGGGGTTTCGACTTCAAGGCATCCGTTCTCGTTGAAGTATTCCCTCATTGTGGAGATTATCTTCGCCCTCTTGACGAAAGTCTCCTTAACCTGCGGGTTGACGATAAGGTCCACGTATCTCATACGGTACCTCAGTTCGGGGTCGGAGAAGGCGTCGTACACTTCACCCTCCTTTTCCTTGACGATGGGAAGAACCCTGAGGGATTTGCTCAGGACGGTGAGATTTTTGGCGTGTATCGAGAGCTGGCCTGTCTGGGTGATGAAGGCGAATCCTTCGATGCCGATAATGTCACCGATGTCGAGCAACTTCTTGAAGACGGTGTTATAGAGCGTCTTGTCCTCTTCAGGGCAGATTTCGTCGCGTTTCACATAGACCTGGATACGGCCTGTGCTGTCCTGCAGTTCGATGAAGGAGGCCGCTCCCATAATGCGACGGCTCATCATACGGCCCGCAATCACAACTTGGGGGAAATTGTTCTTTTCAGGGTCATAACCGTCCTTGATTTCCTGCGCGGTTGCGTTGACTTTATATTGTGCAGCCGGATAAGGCTCGATACCCAGTTCCCTGAGTTTTGCAAGCGATTCTCTTCTGCCTATTTCCTGTTCGTTGAGATCTGTGAATTCCATTTGTACATTAATTGATTCCGGATGCGAAAATAAACATTTTTGGGTCAAATTTCAAATCCCCGCGGCTGAAAAAGGCTTCAATGGTTCCGTCCAAAATCAACTTTTCCGGAGTCCCGCGGACAATCCCCCCACCTTTCCCCATAAGCCACAGAGTATGAGCGGTCCGAAGCGCACTGTCAAGGTCGTGCGTGGATACTATGATTGACTTTTTCTCCTCATCTGCCAGATGTCGCAGCAGAAGCATCATCTCAACTCTGCTGGTGATGTCAAGAAAAGCTGTGGGCTCGTCAAGGATTATGACGGGACATTCCTGAGCCAGAGCCTTGGCTATGAAGGCTTTCTGTCTCTCTCCATCGCTGAGCTCCGAAATCCGTTTGTCCGCCAGAGCCGTTATTCCGGTGAGATTCAGAGCATTGTCAACAGCTTCCCGGTCCTTCCCGCTCAATCTTCCAAAAAAACCGGTATAGGGAAGGCGGCCGGTCGAGACCAATTCACGGACAGTACCCCCCCCCGGACAGACTTTCTCCGTGAGCACGATTCCCATCACTCTCGAGAAATGTTCCGGACTAAGCCGCCCCATCTCCCGACCCATAATCTCCAGACTCCCTTCAAGAGGTTTGACAAATCCGCACAATGTCTTGAGCAGAGTCGATTTGCCCGCTCCATTGAGCCCGAGCAGACAGACCAGTTCCCCTTCGGCCAGACTCAGTTCCAGTCCCATGTAAAGTGGGAAATCATAGCCAATTGACAGATTGTTCGCTTTTATTGCCACCATTTCAAAACAGATTCTGATTATGCCTGCGGCTGACGATCACATAGATTATGACCGGAGCGCATATTATCGGCGTTATTGCATTCAGGGGAAGGGGCTGACCGCCTCCCGGCAGGACCGTCAGCAGGTTGCACAGCAGAGCGATTCCCGCTCCCGTCAGGATGGTTGCAGGCACCAGCCGGATATGGTTCGAGGTCCCCAGCGTCAGGCGGGCCATATGGGGTACCGCAAGACCTATGAATGAGACGGGTCCGCAGAATGCCGTGACAACTGCCGTGAGAAGGCCGGTGCAGAGCAGTATCAGTACTCTCGCCCTTTCGATTCTGATTCCCAGGTTGGCCGCATACGCCTCACCGAGGAGCAGTGCGTTCAGAGGTTTTATCAGGAGAATGGAGAGCAGCAGCCCGGTGGTGGACACAGCCGTAAAGACCGGAAGTTTCTCCACAGACACGCTCCCGAAATCCCCCATCCCCCACATCACGTACTGATGGACGGTATCCGCAGCGGCCCTGTAGTTCAATATGGATATGACGGATGAAGCCAGATATCCCACCATTATCCCGATTATCAGAAGCATCACGTTACTTCTCACTTTCCGGGAGAACCGGATTATGAGCGCCAGAATCGCGGCTGCGCCGATAAAAGCGGAAATTATAATGGAAAAATAGCTGCTTGTCCCAAGATAAATCATCACGACTGCCACCCCAAGATTGGCTCCGTCGCTGATTCCGAGGATTGAGGGGCCCGCCAGGGGATTTCTGAAAAGTGTCTGGAGCATTAGGCCGCTCACCGCTAGGCCGGCTCCCGCAACAGCGGCAGTGACAGTCTGAGGAAGCCTGCTCTGGAGTATGATGTCTCGCCAGGTAGATTTCCCCGTATAATTGCCCACAAGGATATCGAGCACGTCTCCGACGGGAATGTGAACGGCTCCGTAAATCAGGCTTGTCAGGAACAGCAGAACCACAGCAAGGGAAGGGAGCAGAATTCTCAATGTACCTTTTGTGTCAATTCTATTCATCGGTTTTCAACGGAAAGTAGTATAGAGGCTTGTGGTCAGGCAGCAGTTCCGGGTGATAAATATGGATAAAATCCGCCAGAATCGAGTCCGGATGGAGCGAAATGTCATCGTAATATGTGGTGGAGCCGGTATTGCAGGCATAGACTGAACGGGTTTGAAATGCCTTGAAAGATTTATAAGGAGGATAATCCGCCCCCAGGCCTCCGTATGTCAGGGGCGAAATGGAATTGTACTTGACAAGCCAGAAATCCGCATCCGCCGCCCTTTCAAGCACTGTCTCAAACGGCAGGGGTACGCTGCCGCCTCCCCGCAGTTCACTGAACAGATAATCAGCCCCCGCATCCCTGTGCAACATTCCGACATAGTTGTCACCGGAAGGCATCGGCCACTGCCCTCCATATCTTCTTTCAAGCATCACCGTCGGCCTCTCCACAGCCGTGGCGGCAAGTTGTCTCAACTCGTTGTAACGTCTCTCAGTCAGGCTGAAAAGCGAATCCCCCTCAGCCTCCTTGCCGAACAGACGGCTGAAGAACCGTATCCATTCGGCCCGACCGAGAGGATGCCTCTCCATATAATCCGCCGCCTCTATTATGGGAATCCCTGTCTTTTCCGCCGTTCCGTAGCCGCTGTTCTCAAAGGGAGAGGCGATTATGGCCTCCGCCTCCATCTCCAGGATTTTCTCGACGTTCGGGGAGGTTGACTGTCCCAAATCCGCTATGACACCGCTTTCCACCAGACTGCGGGTCTCCTTCGAGGTGACATATTCCTTCTCGCAGATTCCGCAGACATTTCTTAGGCATCCCATCTGCTCCAGCAGCGAGGCCACAGTCGTCGTGTAGATTGCCGCCTTCTGTACCGGTGTCCTGACAAGGATTCCTTCGGGGAGATTGTCGGGCAACGCCGCTTCACGGTCAACCAGGATATACAGGCGTCTGATCCGAAGAGTGTCCCAGGGATCCCGCAGGAAGACCGCAGTATATCCTTCACACTCCGTTATCCGGAAACCGGCGGCATAGTGCAGAGGAACTTCCGTACCGGGCACTTCTCCATAACCAGGCCCCCCACCACGACAGCCGCATAGAGCGGCTGTCAGAAGCAGGGCCACAATCAATCTTCTGGTATATGGCAATCCGTTCATAGTCAGAATCTGTATTCCACCCCGCCAATTATGCTTGCACCGGGCATCGGATATCCTGATACCATCTCGTATCTGCAATTGAAAATATTCTTTCCCATAATGCTGAAAGTGAAGTACTTCAGCGACTTGCTCAAGGTGGCATCGACAGTGGTCCAGGCCGGAATGTCCACTCCATAGGCGTCGGTTGACAGGGAATGGGCGTTCACCATTGCCGCAAAGCGCCATCCCCGGAATCCGGCCGTCACATTCACGACCGTCCTGTGCTTCGAGTGATACGGAATCTTAGTCCCGGCTTCCAGAGTATAACGCACGTTCAATCCGCAGTTCCAATCACCTTTTTTGAAGCCGGAACCGGCACTTGCATCCAGACCGTAGATTTTCGCCGTTTCGAGATTATACATCATCCAGATGAACGGATCTTCGGTCGGGGCAGATATAATCTTGTCCTTCAAATAGTTGAAATATCCGTCCACGCTTGCTTCGAACGACCATCCCCCTTCCGCGACGGTTTTGGCAGAAATCCCCGCCTCTGTCATCCAGGCATCTTCGGGCTTCAGGTCAGGATTGCCGATTCCCGCGTAATAGAGTTCGTTGAAATCGGGGACCCGGTATGCGCGCCGCCCGGAGGCGGTGACACTCAGCCATTTCGTCGGCAGGAACCGCAAAGCCAGAAGCGGAGTGAAGCAATTGTACCTTGCAGCCCCCTTGTCGAAGGCACCTATATAGTTTGCCGAGGCTTCGGCCTTGAATTTTTCGAGATTGACCACCGCGGCGGCTCTTGTTTCAGCGCTCGCCCTGTAAGCGTTGTAATTGTCGGAATCAAGTCCCGTCCAGCCGAAATGAGCGTCGGCATCGAATGACAACGCCTTCGTCACCTTGAAATTATTGTCGGCATTGATCTGGATGTCCTTCTGACGATAGTCATTCTCATATCGGTCAGTGCCATACCAGCCCTTGTAAACCAGCCTGTCGAAAGCGACCTTTGCAGTCAGTTTTGTGGAATACCAGTCGTTGACGTTTCTTCTGAAGGAGCCCTGTACAAAAGTGTTCAGGTCTTTCTGCCTGTCCTCCGACAGATAGGTCACCGCGCCGGGACAACCCCGTTCAGCCGCATTGAAATAGGCCTTCACCCGCCAGTCACCGCTTCCGTCCTTCAAATCCCCGAAAACATCAATTCCGGCCTTGCCCTGTTTCATATCATTGTTGTCCCGCCTGACATCCCCCGACTCGGACAACGGGTCTGCATATTTGAAATCACCTTTGTAGAATGTTCCCCTTCCATAGGCGGACATCACAACCCTCTCCCCGACCCTCCAGTTGAACCTGGCAGCCGGGACGTATGTCCCGAACGAGCCTCCGCTGAAGGATACCTTCCCGCTGAAATCCTTTCCGAACTCGAACATCGGCTTTGCCGTCACCAGGTTCACCCGGCCCCGGACATAATCCACGTTCACGGCATCGACACCCTCCATACCGAGCAGCCCGAGGTCAATCTGTCCAGACTTTGTCTCATTCACCTTCACCCCGTCTATTCTGATATCCGCATAGCCCGGACTCATACCCCTTATTATTATGGTCTTCTGGCTGGAAAGACCGCCATAGTCATTGAGATGGATTCCCGGAATCTGCTGAATCATCTCCCCCATTCCGCCCGGGACGGAAATCCTGACAGTGTCCACACGTGACACCGGCACATACCTGTCCGCAGCGACCACCGTGGCTGCAAGAGTGTCTGTTACATCATAATAATCGATTGACAGAGAATCCCTTGTATTCTCTGAAGAGAAAGCGGAGACGGCACAAAGACACATCATCCCCGCAACAGTAAGATTTTTGAACATAAAAACGTCTTTACGAGTGCCTGCCCCCGGGCCCTCTTCGTTTGACTTTGCTATGCCAGGTCTTCTGACTCGTCCTTCACACGCGCCTTCCCATCGAAATGACAGTGGCTAAGAGTGCGTATGTATCCATAGGACTTACAGCTGCGGGCACAGTTCAGGTCTTGCACCTGATTCCCTTGACCATAACCTGCCGCAAAGATACAAAACATTCTTTTTTGCTCAAAAAAATCTTGGAAGAATAGAAAAATAATACATATATTTGCACTCCCGAAAGGAGAGATGGTAGAGTGGTCTATTACGGCAGTCTTGAAAACTGTTGAGGTGAGAGCCTCCGGGGGTTCGAATCCCTCTCTCTCCGCAAGAATGGTTGAAAATCAATGATTTACACCATTTACGCATAAAAATACGCATACGTTTTACGATGTATGCGTATTTTTATTGTTTTTACCTCACTTGTCGAATGTCATAGCTTGTTGCTTATGGCTGGGGTACCTGAGCAGTTACACGTCATCTATTTCGGTAGGTGGAACGCCTCTGACATCTCCTTCATCTGAGCATCGGTCATTCCTTCGGGCTCGAAGCCCATATTGCGGGAGGCGATGTAAATCAGGGCCGACTTGTTGAGCACGTCGATCTGGTCGAAAGCACTCATTATATCGACATCGACGGCGAACACACCGTGCTTCTCCCACATCACCACGTCATAATCCTCGTCAAGAGCCTTCAGGGTGGCATTGCCCAGTGCCACGCTGCCCGGAAGCTTGTAAGGCACCACACCAAGTCCTCTGGGGCAGAAAGCCTTGGTCTCGGGAATCATTGACCAGAGCATCCTTGTGGCGGCGTCCTTCTCGAGCCACTTCCTGCAGTGGGTCAGAGCCACCAGTTCAATGGGATGCGTATGGAGGGATGCCTTGTACGGAGAGCCCTTGGCAATCAGATGGGCGTGGACCGCAAGGTGGGAAGGAAGCTCGGAAGTCGGCATAACAGGCTTGTCGGCAACTATCTCATAATGCGCGCAGTCGTCCGTTATCCTAATTATCGAGCCGTTGTCCATCGGGGCGTGGGCAAGGTCACGCATACGCCTGCCAGTGCCCTTGCAGTAGAAATAACACCCTTTTATTTCAGGGAGAGTCAGACCGATTTCAAAGGGGCCGGCAATGGCCGCGGCTTTTCTGATGTCCGGACCCACGGAATCCGTTATATTGACCGTTATGTTCCCGCCGTTGCGTTCGGCCCAACCTTTCTGCCAGAGGTAGCCCGCCACCTCTGCAACTTGTTCTATCTCTTTCAGCATCTCTTTGAAGTAACTTCCTCAGTGTATTTGTCAATCTCTTTCATATATGCGGCTCCGACGGGAACGGACGAACGCTCGCAGAACTCGTCATAAACGTCACCCCAGGGCATCGCCTTGAATTCCTCAAGAAGAGTGAGAACCTTGTAGGTCTCACCTTGAAGCTCGTACTGCCGGATGAGTTCCACAGGCTCCAGAAGAGCGCAGAGCATACATTTCTGAGCGGTGCGGCTCCCGATTACGTAGGCTCCCACACGGTTGATGGCTCCGTCAAAATAGTCGAGGCCGTAATGTACGCGTTCCAAAGCACCGGCACGGGCGATTTCAGAGAAGAGTTCCTGAGTTGCATCATCCTTGATGGTAACGTGGTCCGAATCCCAACGGACAGGACGGCTGACGTGCAGCATTATTTCAGGGACGAAATTCAACAGCGCCGAAACCTTGTCCGCAGGACTCTCCGTAGGGTGATAGTGCCCCGTGTCAATCGTGGGAATCTTGCCGTTGGCCGCAGCGTATGCCGTGTAGAAATCGTGGCTGCCGACAGTGAAACTCTCAAGCCCGATTCCGAAGACCTTGCCTTCGATGCAGTCTTTCATATTGGCCTTGTGTTCGATGAATATCTTGTCGAGAGAATCCTTCAGCAGATAACGGTAGAGATAGTGATTCACGCTCTGGTCCTTGCACCCGTCGTGAACCCACACGTTCATAATGCAGGGATCATTCTGAGCGGCACCGATGGCGTCCGCTATGTCGCGGCACCGGCGGGTGTGCTCAATCCAGAAATCCCGGATGGCCTTGTCGGGGTTGGCCAGAGAAAGATTGCCGCTCTTCGGATGAGAGAACGACGTTGAATTGAAATCAAGTTTGGTGTCGTTTTCGCGACCCCATTCAATCCAACCCTTGAAATGCTCCACTCCCACCTCATTCCTGTCGATTTTCTGACCTCCGAACTCCCCATAGATTTCGTGGAGATTGAGGCGATGCGTACCGGGGATGAGACTTTTCGCCTTCAGTATATCATCCCGCAGTTCGTCGATATTGCGGGCCTTGCCCGGATAATTGCCGGTGGCCTGGATTCCTCCGGTCAGTTCTCCCGCACTTTCAAAGCCGGCAACGTCATCCGCCTGCCAGCAGTGCATCGAGAGGTGAAAGTCATTCATCTGTCCGAGGACCGCTTCGGTATTGATGCCGAAAGCGGTGTAGCGCTCACGCGCGATGTCGTATGCTTTGCTCATTTTGGTATATATGTTTTTATATCAATATTCTCTGCAATCTGCTCCCTCGTCAGTCCGGCCTGGACCATTACGTTGCCCAGAGCGGTTCCTTCTGCGGGGCCGGCAATCACCTTCACTCCGCAGGCGTCGGCGGTCATCTGATTGAGAAGAGTGTTCTGCGAGCCGCCTCCGATGATATGAAGCACCTCTATCGGGTGTCCCGCAATCTTCTCAAGAGCCCTGAACACCTCCGCATACTTCGAGGCGAGGGAATCGTAGATGAGCCTCACCAGAGAAGCGTCGTCGGCCGGGGTGGAATAGCCGTGAGAAATGCACCATCCGCGGATTGCTTCCGGCATATCCGTCGGGGATGCGAATTCCTTGGCATCGGGATCGATGACGAACCCCGACGGGGCTGATGAGCCGGCCATCTCCCTGATTTCGTCGTATGAATAGGCGCGCCCATCCCCCTTCCATTTTGCCAGACACTGTTCGAGGAGCCACATCCCGGTAATATTCTTCAGAAGGGTAATGGTTCCCCCTACCCCGCCTTCGTTGGTATAGTTCATCTCGAACATCTGCTGACTGATTACGGGTTTATCCACCTCTATTCCCATAAGTGACCAGGTACCGCTGCTCAAATAGGCGAAATTCTTCTCCCGGGCAGGCACGGCGGCCACCGCGGAAGCGGTGTCGTGACCGGCAACGGCCTTCACGGGAACGCAGCCCAGACCTGTGGATTCCGCAAAGCCCGGCTTGAGTGTGCCTATCACATCTCCGGGGAATACCAACTCCGCGAAACGGGATGCATCCAGACCGCACAGCGCAAGAATGGAGCCGTCCAGTTCCTTGGTTCGGGGATTCATCAACGCAGATGTACTTAGAATCGTATATTCACAAGCCATTTTTCCCGTAAGCATATAGGAGAGCAGGTCTGGCATAAAGAGTATCTTGTCAGCGTTGTCCAGCCCCCCGTCAAGAGACTGGGCATAGAGCTGGAAGACGGAATTGAAATTCATTATCTGGATACCGGTGCGGCCGTAGAGGTCCGCCCGGCTCATCTTCTCGAGAAAAGCCTCTTGCGCCGCAAACGAGTACGGGTCGCGGTACGCTCGCGGCAGTCCTGCCAGATTGCCATTCCTGTCTATTCCGGCAAAATCGACACCCCAGGTATCGATACCGATGGATTCGACTTTGACTTTTCTCTCTCCGGCAATCCTCAACCCCTTGAGAATATTGTCGAAGATATTGTTGACATCCCAATGGTAGCGCCCCTCCCTTTCAACGAGAGGAGTCGGAAAACGATGTAGTGTCTCCATTTCAACGTGACCTCCCTCCGAAGTCCCGGATAGAATGACGCGGCCGCTCGTGGCACCCAAATCAATGGCTATGTAGTATTTCATACCTCAAATTTACATTTTTATTTGAAAAATTGTATATTTGTAAGCTATAAAACTGACAACCATGAGTGAAGACCTTAACCCCATTGCTCCTGCCGGGCAATCTGTAGAATCTGTAGAACAGGAAGAAATCATCGATTATTCAAACAAAGGACTGAAGGAGATAATCGACATTTTCCAGAACCTTCTGGAAACGGCCGACAATCAGCAGCAGTACAAACACGCGGAAGCGCTCAAGGCGGCCTTCTACAAGACTCTTCGCAAAGAGAAAATCGCCGCCGGTCTGGAACAGCCCGAGGAAGGGGCGCCCAGCCCGTTCGATGAAGTGGAGAGAGGCTTTAAGGAACTCTACGGAAAATACAAGGAGCGCAGGAGCGAATACCTTCGGGAACAGGACATTCACAAGGAGGAGAACCTCAAGGAGAAGCTCTCTATAATCGAGGATCTCAAAGCCCTTTTGGACAAACAGGAGGACATAAGCCAGACTTTTCCCCTTTTCAGGGAGATTCAGAACAGGTGGAGAGCCGTGGGTCCCGTCGCCCAGAACAAGGTGAAAGACCTCTACGACACCTACCAGCACTATGTGGAGATGTTCTATGACTACCTGAAGATCAACCGCGAGATGCGTGACCTGGACTTCAGGAAGAATATGGAAATAAAGGAAGAACTCTGCCGTCAGGCCGAAGCCTTGGCGGAAATGGAGAACGTGGTGGAGGCATTCAGGGAACTGCAGAAACTCCACGAGCAGTGGAAGGAAATCGGCCCCGTCGATGCCGCCAACAGGGAGTCCATCTGGGAGAGGTTCAAAGCCGCAACTTCCGTCATCAACAAGAAGCATCAGGAATACTTTGAGGGGCAGAAGGTCAAGGAGAAGGAGAATCTTGAGGCCAAGAGCCTGCTCTGCGAAAAGGTGGAGGTCATTGCCGCCACCGAGGTCAAGGATTCCAATATGTGGAACGACCTGTCCAAGCAGATAGAGGATATCCAAAAAGAGTGGAAGAGCATAGGCTTTGCCACAAGAAAGGAGAACCAGAAGATATATGACCGCTTCCGCGCCGCCTGCGACGATTTCTTTGCACGCAAGCGGGAGTTCTACGCCGAATTCAAGGACAAAATGCAGGAGAATGTGGCAAAGAAGATGGCACTGATTGAAAAAGCCGAGGCACTGAAAGACAGTGATGATTGGAAAGCCACCAGCGACGCTCTCATCGAACTTCAGCGGCAGTGGAAGGAGATCGGCCCCGTTACACGCAAGAAATCGGAACAGATCTGGAAGCGTTTCCGCGCCGCCTGCGATGAGTTCTACAACAGGCGTGACGCTCAGAGAGGCGCATCTTCTTCCGATCAGGCCGAGAACCTTGAGAAGAAGAAGGCATTGATTGCAGAAATCAATGAGTTCGTTGTGGAGGGAAGCGATGCGGCAAGAGCGGCTTTCAAAGAGTTCCGCGAGAGATGGAACAGCATAGGTTTCGTTCCCCTCAAGGAGAAGGAAAATATTCAGAACGAATTCCGCAACGCACTGAACGAAAAGTTTGCACAGTTCCGCGAAGGAGCCGGACGTCTGGCATACAAGGCGGAGAGAGCCGTAAAGAGCGAAAGGGACAGGCTCGTCCAGAAATATCTGAAGAAAGAGCAGGACATAGCCACATGGGAGAACAATATCGGATTCTTCGCAAAGAGCAAGAATGCCGAAGCCCTTCTCAAGAACTTGCGCAAGGAAATCGACAGAGCAAAGAAGGATCTGGCCGAACTTGAGGCCCAGATTAAAGAATTCGACAAACAGGAACAAGACGGACAGCAGCAGAGATGAGCAGCGAGAAAAGCAGCAGTATCATAGGATTCGCGCTGATAGGCGTAATTCTTCTTCTATTCAGTTGGTATAATTCGAAACAATACGAAAAGCAGACACGGGAGAACCTCCTCATCCAGGATTCTCTTGCGGTCGCGGCATTTGCCAGCGAGGCTTCCTCCGAAGAGATGCAGGCCGCTGCGGACAGCATCGTACTTGCGGAATCTCCCCTGTATCAGAACAATCTCCTCAACGAGGCAAGTGCCGCTGAAGAGGAATTCGTCACAATTGAAAACGACAAGCTGAGCCTGACAATCTCAACCAGAGGAGCCCAGCCTCACAGTGTACTGATAAAGGACTATTTCCGCTATGACAGCACAGCTCTCTATCTGATTCGTCCCGAAAGGAGCAATTTCGACCTTGAGCTCAACACCGACCAGTGGCTGAACACGGCAGACCTCAATTTCAAGGTATCCAGCAGCAGTGCCAGTTCTCTCGGGATGAGGCTGAATTTCAGCGATACCTCCTATATTGAAGCTGTTTATGCACTCAAGGAAGGCAGTTACCTTGTCGATTATACACTGAACTTCGTCGGGATGGACAAGGTCCTCGACCGACGCACCAACCACGTAACGATGGACTGGACAGTCGATCTTCCCCGTCTGGAGAAAGGATACACCAACGAGAAGAACTACTCCGCCGTGGCATACCGCTATGCCTCGAACAGTGACGTGAAGACCGTCGGCCAGAGGAAAGAGTCCATCAAGGAGACCTTCAGTTCAAACCTGCGCTGGTTCGGTTTCCAGCAACAGTTCTTCTCCGCCATTATGGTCGCTCCCGAGGATTTCACCGGAGGTACCCTTGTCAACAAATTCTATGAAGAGGGTGACACATCGGGCAACCTGATGCAGTCAGGAGCCGAAATGACTTTTGAAATAGACCCGAGAAACCCCGATTTCTCCGTTCCCTTCAATTTCTATTTCGGCCCGAACCACTATTACACCCTGAAGAGCTTCAATCAGGGTTTCGAGAAGATCATCCCTCTGGGAGGCAAGGTAATAGGCACCATCAGCCGATACGTCATCATCCCAATATTCAACTGGTTGAGCAAGTACATCGCAAGTTACGGCCTTATTATCCTGATTCTGACCATCATAATAAAGACTGTGATTTCACCGCTGACAATACGTTCATACAAGTCCTCCGCAAAGATGAAGGTCCTGCAGCCCGAGATTCAGAAAATCAACGAGCGATACCCCAAGCAGGAGGATGCGATGAAGAAACAGCAGGCCACGATGGACCTCTACAACCGCGCAGGTGTAAGTATGTGGGGAGGATGTCTTCCCGTACTGCTCCAATTTCCCATCCTGTGGGCGATGTTCCGGTTCTTCCCAGCATCATTTGAGTTGCGCCAACAGAGTTTTCTCTGGGCGGATGACCTCAGCGGATACGATTCAATCCTCGACTTCGGTTTCAACATACCATTCTACGGTGACCATATCTCCCTCTTCGCGCTGCTGATGGGCGTGTCAATGTGGGGCTACTCAAAGATGACGCTATCTCAGGTACAGGCGACTTCGATGCCTGGAATGAAATTTATGCAGCTATGGTTCATGCCCATTTTTATGGTAATCCTCTGCAACAATTTCTCCGCCGGTCTGTCATACTACTACTTCCTGAGCAACCTGATTACCATCGGCCAGAACTGGGCCATCAGAAAATGGTTCGTGGATGAGGAAAAAATCTATGCAGCCCTCAAGCAGAAGGCTTCTTCCGGCAAACCCGTGAAGAAATCCAAATGGCGCCAGCGCCTTGATGAAGCTTACAAGATTCAGCAGGAGCAGATGAAAGCCCAGCAGAAAGGAAAAGGGGGACGCAGATAATTCGACAAACAGGAGATGATTTCCGAGCGCATCATTGAACTGAAGTCGGAGTTGCCCGCCGGTGTCAAGCTGGTGGCGGTATCCAAATACAGGAGTACAGATGAAATTCTGCAGGCATATTACGCCGGTCAGCGCTCATTTGCGGAAAGCCGTCCTCAGGAACTTGCGCAGAAAGCCGCTTCACTTCCCCGGGATATAGAGTGGCATTTCATCGGCCATCTCCAGACAAACAAGATCAAGCTGATACTCCCTTATGTATCTCTCATCCAGTCCGTGGATTCCCTCCATCTGCTCAAGGAAATCGACAGGCAGGCGGCCACAGCCGGCAAAAAGGCGGAGTGCCTGCTGGAAGTCCATATCTCCAAGGAAGAGAGCAAACAGGGGTTCCTCCCCGAAGAGGTTGGCGGAATAATAAAAAACCGCTCTGAATTTCCGAACATCATACTTCGCGGGGTAATGGGAATGGCTTCACTCACTGACGACGGGAATATCGTCAGAAGTGAATTCAGGATGTTGAAAAGCATTTCCGACAGCATTTCCGACAAAGGTTCTGACATAGTCTCAATGGGAATGTCATCGGACTACAAGCTTGCCGTGCAGGAAGGCACGAATCTTGTCAGAATCGGAACGTCAATTTTCGGAGAAAGATAAAAATGAAAATCAAAAGAGCATCAATGATGGCCATAGTCGTCTTTCTTGCATCCTGCAAGGAAGTGCCTATGGAAGAACAGATTTCGAGACTTTATGAAAGTTCCTCTCCCCAGGATGAAACCACTGCCAGAATCGAAAAGGCCGAAAGCCTTGATCAAAGTGATCTTTGGGATTATTACTCATATCTTCTGGCGAAGGAGGCGGGAGTCAAACTTGGAGAAATATATGATGAAGAGGATGGTCTTCTGACTGCCCGATATTTCGGGAGAAATAAAAAGGATATCTCTTCAGTTACAATGACTGCCAGACTGGACGAATATTCTGCCTGCATTACGGCCATCGAGGTGCTGAAATTGTACAAAAATTCCAAGATACGGCCCAATCACAACATCAGGCTGGTCATCTATGCGGACAGTACCGCTGTACCGGTAAGTATGAAATCCAACAACCTGCTGCTGATGAATCTCCACTGCTCCGACACTCTTGAAAAACATACCTTCATCATCAGGGAAGCGGAGCCCATTTATCAGAAAATAATGGAAGTAATCCCTCCATATTTCCAGCCCTACGGGTCCTACACTTTCAAAAATGAAGCCCGTACCAAAATGGATGCCATCTACGACTATAACGTCAGCAAAGAAGATTTGGGAAAGGAAACGGCAACAGTGGCAAGCCTTATACACATCCTGAACTAGAAAGGATATCCGATTCCGAAATGCAGTGAATAGCCGTCATTGCGGAACCACTCTCCCGGACCTCTCCATCGCATTGTCACAGGGTCATACTCTTTCAGACCCATATCAAGCCTGACAAGGATAAGTCCGAAATCCATCCTCAGCCCCACACCCCAGCTGAATGCTGTCGATTTGAGGAAGTTTGCATCAAAGAAACTGCGGTCATCCTCTACCACTTCCATCCCCTTTTTCTTCATCAGCCACACGTTTCCCGCATCCGCGAATGCAGCCCCCTCGAACTTCCAGAACATAGGGAACCTGAACTCGAGATTAGCCTCAAGACGCATATCTCCGCTCTGGCTGAAAATCTTGAAGGTAGTGTCAACCGGTGCACCGCCGGGACCCACTGAACGGGCCTGCCATCCGCGCAGGCTGTTCGACCCTCCGGAATAGAAAAGTTGTTCAAAAGGCAGGGACTTGGAATTACCGTAAGCGAAGCCCATACCCACAAGAAACCTTCCGGCCAGAGAAAGCCGGTCATCACGGCCGAACCGCAAAGTCTCCACAAGTGAAAGTTCACTCCTTACGTATTGGGAGTAAGGCACATCCCATATCACCCTTTCACCATCCTCATTCTGCTTCATGACTTTGTTGAGAAGGGAAAGCACATTGCCGGCATAGTTGTTCTGAAGTCTCAGATAGAAATAGCTGTGTTCCGGCTTTGTCGAAGGGTCCGTGGTATAATAGAGAGCCGCACTTCCACCGATATCGAAGTGGTTGCTGTAGGCGTTCCTCATATAGGGATCCGTCAGGGAGCGGGAGAATTCCTCACTGATGTTGAAAAGCCGGACGATATTGGCGCGCAAAGGATAAATCTGGAAATAGAGATTCCTGTTGGCGGTCCAGCTGTATCCATAGACAACGGAGAATATGTTTCTGGTATATTCCGGACGGTTCTGGTAGTTATAGGAGAAACTCATGTCCGTCCAGGGGATTTCCTTCCTGAAGAGTTTGCTCGGGAGCAGGAGAAAACGTGGGAATCTCAGGCTGGCGTTCACCGAAAACTCGGTGGATTTCGCGGTATTTTTCGGTTTGAACTGGAAATCGCCCTTGATACCCGCATTGAATATCTCTCCGGACCCGAAGATATTCTTATGTCCGTATGAAATTGACGGCGCGATACTGAAGAACGAGTTGGAGTTGTACGAAGCCTCAAAATTGAGCTTGACGGACTGCAGTTTCGAAGGCGAAACGATAATGTTGCAGTCAACAGTAGTCGAATCGGACTCCTTCATATTCAGGTTCACCGTATTGAATACGGGAATACCGGAAAACCTGTCGTATGTGGTCTTGACCTCCTTCTCGGAATAGAGGTCACCTGTCTTGAGCAGATTGAGGCTCTGAAGAAAACTCTCCTTGACCTTGAACCCTTTCTTAGGCATTATCGTGACATCTCCAACAGTATATTTCCTGTGGGGACGGGCAGTTGAAGTGTCCTGATTGCGGGTATAATTTTCCATCCTGACCGTCAAGTCGCAATGTCCTGGGACTGTGGCGGTATCCGCATAAAAGAAGAAATGGTTTTTTGAGAAACCGTAATATCCGTTGTCACGGTAAAGACTCTCAAGCCTTTCACTTTCCCTTTCCAATGCCTCCTGCGAGAGAATATCTCCCTTGGAGAGAGTAAAATTGGCCGAATCGGACGCGAAGATGGCGGCCATCTCAGCATCCGGTATGTGATAGAAAACGCTGTCAATGACATACCCGTCACCAAGGTGCACCCTATAGCGCACTCTGGCCTGTTTTCCATTTATCACCACCGACGGCTCGATGGTGGAATTGTATCTCCCGATATAGTCGAGATGATTGAGCATGCTGCTCACGGAAGGCTCCACCAGTGTGGAATCAAAAATAACCGGCGCATCACCGATTTTCTCGACCATCCTGTCCCAGCCGGTGCCCTTTCCGCTGCTCCAGTTATAGACATACATCCCCGGAGTCCAGCCGGCCGGCCTCTGCTTGGCATACGTGACAAGATTGCTGCCCTTGAATTTGTCATCATTGAGAATATCCACCTTGACCTCCGCAAGACGGGCTCGACCATCCGGCAGACGTCTCGTTGTCGAGCAAGCTGCCGCAAGCAACAGTATCAGCGCGTATATTACAAGTCTTTTCATCTTCTGCGGAATTCACTGCAGACGACGGCGGCGGCCATCGCCACGTTCAAGGATTCACAGACAGTCCTGCCTGTCGAGAAGGATGGGATTGTCAACTTTCGCGTCACACACTTCCCAACTGCCGCAGAAATGCCGTCAGACTCTGACCCCATCACAATGACTCCCCTGTCAGGTAGTTCGGCCCCGTATATGTTCTCTCCTTCAAGATATGTCCCGAAGACCGGGCATCCTGCTCCCGACAGGGTTTCAGCAAGATTGCAATATGAGAATCTGACGCGGAAGAGAGCGCCCATAGTTGCCTGAACAACTTTGGGATTGTATATTTCAACGGTATCGGGGGATGCTATTATATTCCTGATTCCGAACCAGTCCGCAAGCCGTATGATAGTACCGACATTGCCCGGATCACGAAGGCCGTCGAGAGCGATGGTAAGAGAGTCTGCATCTATGTTGCATCCGACCGGGGAATCAGGCATCTTCACCACTGCCAGCACAGGAGACGGCGAAGAGAGAAGGGAAATCCTGGACATAGTCTCGTAGCCTATTTCTTCGGTCCGAAGAACCCTGACCACCTCGAAATCAGAAGCGGCGGCCTCGGCCACAAGCTTCTCCCCTTCCACTATGAAAAGTCTCCGTTCATCGCGGAATTTCTTTTGGGAAAGTGCCCTGATATCCTTTATCTCATTTTTTGACAACATATTCCACAAAATCAGAATTCCGGTTGAAAACAGAGAGAGAATAGCCGTACGGTACTATTGAAAGATTTACGACAGACGGGCCCTGCGGGACCTTGAAATAAAAATATGCCTCCGGTGGTATATTGACGGTAACGTCCACCTCCCGCCCGCTGAAATTTGCGGCAAGAAGGAACACCCTTCCTCCAAAGCCGCGCATCCAGACGAAGGTTGTGTCGGAATTGAATGACAGAGAAGCCGTGTTCACATACATAAGGTCGTATGAGCCTCCTTTGGCAAAAGCAGGCTCCTCAACGGCAAGTTTCAGGAGTTTTGCATATTCCTCATAGACCCTCCTTTCAGATGCGCAGAGTTGCCCATCAATGGCACGTTTCACTGAGGGGACAGTGCAGTAATCGAAAATGGAGGTCCTTCCGTCAATCCCGCTGAAGCCCTCGGACTCCATACCTCTCTCCCCGTACTCCTGCCCGAAATAAAGCATGAAGGGGGCCGTGTTGAAGAGCAGCGAAACGGCAAGTGCAGCATACGAACGTGAGGCATCCCCGGCGAAGAAATCGGAGGCAATTCTCTGTTCATCGTGATTTTCAAGGAAATTGAGCATACGTGATTGCAGATCTCCCAGAAACTGCCACTCTGCGGTGAGGTCCGAAGCGTTTCCGGAGCCGGTGACTATCCTGCGGAGACAGTCATAGAAACCGGACTTGTCATAAAGAAGGTCAAATCCGACATCAGCGTAGCGCCTGTAATTCTCCTTGCCATATACCTCGGCCACAAAAAACAGGTCAGGATATTTCCTCCGGACTCCGGAAAAGGCGTATGCAAAGAAATCCGGAGTCACGAGTTCCACCATATCGCAGCGGAAACCGTCAACCCCCTTGTCTGCCCAGAATTCGAGTATTCGGACCATCTTCTCCCATGTACCCCTGTTGTCGTAATTCAGTTTGACGGTATCGTACCAGTCATTGACCGAAGGAGTTGTATTGAACACATCGTTTCCGGTCGCCCTTGCCGGGGATTCAACGTACGGCATCCCTTCGCATCCGCAGGGCAGACAGAGATCTCCGTAAAGGGTGTAGAAATTGTCATCCGTGAAATAACCGTTGTGCTGACGCGCCACGTGGTTCGGCACAAAGTCGATTATTACTTTCATCCCGGCACGATGAGTTCTCTCCACAAGAGCCAGAAATTCATCCATACGTTTTTCCGTCTCCACGGCAAGTGCCGGGTCAAGGTCGAAATAGTCGCGGATGGCGTATGGGGAACCCGCCTCACCTTTGACAAGCGACGGATGACTCGCCGGGATTCCAGTGAATGATGTCAATGTTGCGTGGGAGAGCACGCCCGAATACCATATAGCTCCCACTGACATCTCCCGGAGCGATGCGAGATACCCGTCGGTGACATCGTTGAACTTTCCGCTCCCGTTTGTGTCAAAGGAGCCTCCGGGAACACATTCCCGATTCCCGAAGGCTCTTAAAAGCAATTGATATATGACGAACTTGCCGCCTACCAATTCAATATCTTCTTGAAATCATACTCGGAAGGATCGGATACAAACTTCTTTGCAGCCTGATAGTCATCCGGAGTGATAAAATGGCAGATGTTATTGAAATAGTTCTGCGCGGTGCCACCGTCGATGTTAACCCTGCGTGGCGGAATCTTGCCCTCGGCATTCTGCAGGTCGTGCAGATAGAGAGGATGGGCGGTACCTTCGGAATCGACATAAACCATACATCCGGTCTCACCCTTCTTGAAGAGTTCGTATGCTCCCATTGCAAGTTCCGAGCAATAAGTCAGGTCGAAAGCGATAGGATCCTGACAACGCACGTCGTACCCGATTTCGATGGGACGGGTCTTGACCTTCATACCCAGTTTCTTGAACTCTTTTTCAAGAATATCGTTGAAGAGGACAGCCTTAGAAATTTTGCCCAATTCGGGATGTCCGTGCTCGTCGTATGTCATATTCACCCCCGTACCCTTGAGGTCTTCGGGGTCAAGGTCGTGGAAAACGCCTTCAGCCACAACCACAGTACCGTAGGGGATGCCGAGAATGGAACGTTTCACAATCGCCGAAATCGTCAGCTTTATAATCTTGTCGATGGTGATTTTCGTATTGTTGAACATCTCGGGGATGATGGTCATAGGGCAGTGTGTCGCCTCACCGATTCCGAGAGCGAGATGACCGGCGCTACGGCCCATCGCTGAGATGAGGAGCCAGTTGCCTGAAGTGCGGGCATCCTCGTATGCAGTCCTGGCGATATGGGCGCCTTCGTCCTTTGCAGAATTGAAACCGAATGTCGGAGCATTTGCAGGGAGAGGAAGGTCGTTATCTATAGTCTTGGGAACGTGGATGTTGCGGATGGGATATTTCTTGCTTTCGAGGAATTTTGCAATCCTGTTCGCGGTGGAGGCGGTGTCATCGCCGCCTACAGTTACAAGCAGCTTGATGTTGTTCTGCTGGAAAAGTTCGAGATTGAAATTCTCCTCAAAATCCTTGTCAGTGGGTTTGAAACGGCTCATCATCAGATAGGAACCGCCGCGGTTGAAAATTGTGTCAGCCTTGAAGAAATCAAGCTCCTCATATTTGGGAGTCTTTGAGAAAAGGCCGGAATATCCGCCGTGAAGACCGAGAACCCGGTATCCTCCGCCGATAAAAGCTTTTGTAAGAGAACCGACAACTGTGTTCATTCCGGGAGCGGGACCGCCACCAGTAAGGATGATGATTGAATCTTTCATATTTAATCGTGATTAGGGTTTTTCTTGTCCTGCAAAATTACGATTTTTTGATAAAATATAGTTTCTAATGAACTACTTTTTATGCAGATGCCGGCAAGAGAGTGATATTATGCTTTCTTGCGAGTTTTTCGA